>JAGRCC010001004.1 GCA_020433785.1 Anaerolineae bacterium | reverse complement strand
GCCGGCATCATCCACCGCGATATCAAACCCAGCAACGTTTTGATGGATGGCGATTGGCCGCTGCTCAGCGACTTTGGCCTGGCTAAAATGGTGGAGAACGCCGTCGAACTGACCGGCACCGGCGTGGGTATGGGAACCCCCTCCTACATGTCGCCCGAACAGGGAATGGGCAAGAAGGTCGATCACCGGACCGATATCTACGCCTTGGGCATCATTCTATTCGAGATGCTGACCCGCCAGATACCTCACAAAGCCGAGACCCCCATCGCCACGGTGATGAAGCGCATCAACGAACCCCTACCGCTGCCACGCAGCCTCAACCCCGAAATTCCGGAGGCGGTGGAGCGGGTGATCCTCAAGGCCTTGGCGGTCGATCCCAGTCTGCGTTTTAACAGCGCCGGCGAAATGGCGCGGTCGCTCAAAGCGGCCTATGGCAGTCAGGCTCAGGACGTGCTGCCGGACGTGTCTACCACGTATGTCGAGCCGGCGGCAAAAACGGCCGGGCCATTAGAGGCGGCCAACCAAACCGCCGCAACAGCTAAAGCCGGTCGCAATCTGGCGCTGCCCATCAATATTTTTGGCTTTGGAGCGATTGCCGTTTTAGTCGCACTGGTGCTGTGTGGAGTGGGCGCTCTGATTGTGATCCAATTGTGGCCGGAGCGGTCACCGGTAACCTGGCAGTATGTGCTCGATCTCTCAAACGGGATGAACGAACCGTTTCCCGGTGAGACGATGAGCAAATGGGAGACGGCTAGACGCACGCTGGGCGATGATCTCAACTTGGCGCCGGAGGAAATCAATGTTGGCTTACGGGTATTTGGTCAAGGCGAAGGCGAGGCCGGCTGCACCGAAACTGAACTGCTGGTGGAACCTAATCCTAACCGGGCAGCGCAAATCCAAAATAAACTGGCGGGGCTGGCTCCGTCCGGGACCGAGTCGCCTTTAACCGAAGCCATCATTCAATCTTTTAACGATCTGGACCTGGCTCCTGATAAGCGCAATGCGTTAGTTATTTTGACCACAGGGCAAGATAGTTGCGAGCCTAATAGTGTTGAGCAGGTGACGACAATGGTGCAGCGCTTAAATGTTAAAGTTGATACCTACGTGGTCGGGTTGGGCGTGGTTGAACCGGCGGCTGAAACGAATTTACAGACACTGGCCAGCGCCAGCGACGGCGTGTATCTGGCGGCCAATACCACCAACCAACTGAAAGATGTTTTAGAACTTATCCAGGAAAACCTTGAAGCAGAAAACGATCCTCAAGCCATAGCCCAGGCCCCGACGCCAACCCCAACCTCGACCCCCACCACACCGCCCACCGATACTCCCACCCCGGCCCCATCAGCGACGCCGACGGAGGTGGTGGCCGTGGCTTTATCGGCTCAAGATGCTTACGATCTGGCCATTGTCGAAGCCCAGGCGTGGCAGTCGGATGTCGTCCTGAGTGAAATTCAAACAACCATTCTCGATCTGTTGGACGAGGAAGGGGCATCTGAAAGTTGGTCTTTTAGCTTTTACTCTCCGTCAACCGGCGAATTGCAAACCTTCTTATTACAAAATGGCGTCATCCGCCCGACCTCGCCCGTACCGCTGCCCCAAGCGCCCAACCTGGTCCCCTTTGACGACTCGGTCAGCCTCGATACCAAGCAGATCTTCGACACCGCGGCCGGTGCCGGTGGAGCAGCCCTTATGGCTGAAGGCTACGAACCTTCGGCGGCGCTGACCCAATACCCGCTTGATGAAACCCTACCGACATGGTATGTCAACTACATGGACCCCAATACGGCTCAAGTTGCCTTTACCGTCATCATCGACGCTCGCAGCGGGGCAGTCATGCAAGCCATCGATATTCGTTAAAGGTAAAGGGTGAGCGTTCAGCGTTAAGCTGTCAGCTTTTTGTCTGTTTCGGCAAATATTGGGTTTCAAAAGCTGGTCATAATAATCCAAACGTCGTCATTAGTGTAAAAGCTGACAGCTGACGGCCGATAGCTGAACGCTTAAGGTCAATTTTTGGCATCTTCATGATTGGTCGTATACTTACCGCATGACCCTAAACGTTGTTTTAATTTCAACCTATGAACTGGGTCGGCAGCCGTTTGGCTTGGCTTCGCCGGCTGCGTGGTTGCGCCAAACAGGGGCAAAGGTTGATTGCCTCGATTTGGCGATTAGCCCGTTCGATCAGGCCCTTATAAAGGAAGCCGATTTGGTAGCCTTCTATGTACCGATGCATATGGGCACCCGCATGGCAGCGCCGCTAATCAAACAAGTGCAGCAGATCAACCCCAACGCTCATCTATGCTGCTATGGTCTCTACGCGCCGATGAACGAAGATTACCTGCGCCGCTTAGGCGTCGAGACCATTCTTGGGGGTGAATTCGAAACCGGCCTGGCCCATTTGGCTGAACGACTAACCCACTCTCACCCGCCAACTCAACCCTCGCCGACCATTTCGCTGGCGCGTCAGACCTTTCTTGTCCCCGACCGCAGCCGGCTGCCCGCCCTCAATCGCTACGCCCATCTGGTCAAAGATCAGGGCCAACATATGACGGTCGGTTATACCGAAGCCAGCCGGGGCTGCAAACACACCTGTCGCCACTGCCCGATCGTGCCGGTCTATAACGGTCGCTTCCGCGTGGTCCAAGTTGAAACCGTGCTGGCCGATATCCGCCAGCAGGTCGAGGCCGGCGCGCAGCACATCACCTTCGGCGACCCGGACTTTTTCAACGGCCCCGGTCACGCAATGGCGATAGCTAAGTCGCTACACGAACAGCTTCCGCAGGTTAGTTACGACGTAACCATTAAAGTTGAGCATCTATTAAAACAAGCCCGTCACCTTCAAACGTTGAAAGAGACCGGCTGTTTGTTCATTACCAGCGCGGTTGAGTCATTTGATGAGCGAACGTTGGCCATCTTTGCCAAAAATCATACCACCGCCGATTTTGAAGCGGCGCTTAAACTCTGCCGCGATCTCGATCTGCTGCTGGTGCCGACGTTTGTGGCCTTTAATCCGTGGACCAGCCTGGCCGACTACCGCCACTTTCTGACCGAACTGGTTCGTCTCGAGCTGGTCGATCAGGTATCGCCCATCCAAAGCGCGATCCGGCTGCTGATTCCCCCGGGTTCACACCTGCTGGCACTGCCCGAGGTGCAAATCGCCATCGGTCCGTTGGATGAGGCAAAATTATCCTACACCTGGCACAACCCCGACCCAAGGGTGGATCAACTACAACACGATTTGGAATATCTAGTGCAAAGCTGCGCCGCTCAAGGTGTGCCACGCCGCGAGGTGTTTCAGCGCATTTGGAACCGCGCGTTTGAGGTGGTTGGCGATGCGGAGGGCAATGTTTCTTTTCCCGATTTGCCGCCCTGGTCGCGCTTTGTGCCCTACTTGACCGAACCGTGGTACTGCTGAGCTGAGCCGACCGAGGAGCAGTTCGCTTCTAACTATCTGTAAACGTAGCTCAGAAACACTCAGCCAGCAGGAGTAAACCATGTCAGAAAACAACAGCGAACAAAGCCAACCGTCCCAGCCGTTAATAGAGCAAGTACAATGAACGGCTCAAACAAGCCGAGTTAATCATTGATGTCCAAAAAAACCTCTCACAGATGCTTGGACTGACGATACCGCCCCAACCGGACGACGAGAACACATGAGGCAGAGGGCGGAACAGTTGGGTCAACACCTACCCCTCCGCCAAGCGTGCCAGCAGATGAGCGTGCCGCGCAGCAGTATGTACCGGCATCGCCAGCCACTCCGGCCGGCTCGGCCCCGTCCAACCCCCGCCCGCGCGCTCAGCGCCGACTGATAATCCCTATTCCGAGGCCTAGTTCAAGACCATGAAATACCGGCCTGATTACCCGGCCCGCTTTGCTTCATTCGAGGCCAGTCGCACCTGGGTTCGCACCTTTTTGACCAGTACAACTTCCAGCATCGTCATTCCGGCTTAGCCTTGCTAACCCCGGCCGTGGTTCATTACGGTCAGGCTGAGCACATATTGGCCCAACGTCAGCAGCTCCTACTAGCCGCTTCTAATGAACACCCGGAGCGTTTTGCATGTGGCCGGCCCGCTCTGGCTCAACTGCCTGCCGACTGAAATCTGGATTAACCGACCACCGACCCCACCTGATGAGTAGAGCCGATTGCTCCTTAAATTCCCGCAGATGTGGTCTCATTATTCTTGACACATTCCAAAGGGTCAGTTTCAGCCGCTGAAGGGGTCGGTTTCAGCCGCTGAAAGGGGTGCTTTCAGCCGCTGAAAAGGGTAGTTTCAGCCGCTGAAACTAGGGGTTTCAGCCGCTGAAAAGGGTGCTTTCAGCCGCTGAAACTCATGGGGTCAGCGGCTGAAACAGACGGTTCCACCGGTAGACACAAATAATCCCCCGGAAACATGATGTTTCAAGGGGATTGCTCAGTACCGTTTATAAAGTGAGGGTGGTAATTCTAGTGGGAAAGACTAATTATGAAAGATCCATGGGATCATCCGGGTTGGCTTCGTCCCAGACTACCTTGAACTGCTCATTGGTCCAGCCGATATTACTCTTATTGACCACTGTACCCGTATAGAACTTGGACCCATTCATCTTATCGACCAACGCTTTATCAAAGCGAACATTCATGCGCACTTTGCCGTTTCGATCCATGCTGGGAAAAAAAGTCCCTAACCCGG
>JAGRCC010001003.1 GCA_020433785.1 Anaerolineae bacterium | reverse complement strand
AAAATTCGGCAATCAGGGTCGATAGGGCGGTTGAACTGATGAAGGGATCGGTATGGCCGTAGTAAACCGTGGTGCGGTTGCCCGGAATATTATAATCAGCCCAACCTTTAGGCGAGTTGAGTACCCGCAGCAGTTCGGCCCAGCCCACTTCAGTAGTTCCCTCTTTTTCCTGAATGGCTTTAAGCCGGCTTTCCCAAATGGCCATCACCACCGGAGCCAGAGCCGTGGGCGGGCTGTCGGCCAGATCGAAGATTTGGCGGCCGGTTTGAAAATTGACCAGGGCCAACCAATGGCTCACCGAAGGCGAAAAGAGCGTCGGTTTGGCTACATTGGTATTGTTGGGGGCGATGATGGCATTGATGATGCCCTGAGCTACCTGGCCCGATGAAGCCGGTTGGCCTTTGACACAAATTGGCTGTTCGCCGTCGGCCAGAGGATCGCCGGTAATGGGGTTACGCCCATCGATGTAAGCCTGATTGAACCGATTGAGCGCGTCGTAAACTTCGCCATCCAGATACAATTCAGACTCCGGGGCATAGAGCATATCAATTTCCACCGCGCCCGACGCACATTGGACATCGTTATCTTCGGCGTCGCTCAGGGTCAAACCGCTGTCCCCGTCACCACCGATACCGCCACAGGCCAGCAAAAATGCCAACGGTAGTAGGATAATTAGAACTATTTTCAATTTCGACATGAATTACCTCCTTGGATTCAAAAAGATGGCGTTTACTTATTCGGGGATTGGTCAATCCCTTTGGGGCGAATTTTAGGCCAAAACCTTTACCGCAGTACCCGGGCCGCCCAAGCTTGCAGCCGATCGGCCGTAGGGCCGTCAGCTTGAACACCGCTTTGGCCGGCGGCCGGGTCCAATCCGTACTCGGTTAGTCGCGACTGTTGGCCGGCTTCCAACAAAAAATCTCGAAAAGCGCGGGCGGCGGCTTGCGCTTCCGGCGTGGCGCGACTGCCGGTCCAAATAGCCATTGGGAAATCAAGTATAACGGCCGGTTCAACCGACACCAGAGTGAAGTTAGGATTTTGGTCCAGTTTGGCGCTGCGCCAGGAGGCCATCGACAGCAGGCCAACATCGCCCAGCGTCCGGCCCTGAACTGAGGCAAACGATTGAGCCGGAGTCGGTGGGGCGTAGGCATTGCGGTCGCCAAAGGTCTCGGTCAGCCAGTTGTTGGCGCTGCTAACATCGCTGCTGGAAATCGTATCCGCGTTCACGGTAAAGGCCGTCGCCGACATCAGTGCGGCGATGCCCTCCGCCGTATTTTGGGGCGAGCTAATGACCAATTTCAACCCCGACGGGCTGGTGGCTTTGGTGTGCAGGCTGTCCCAGTTGAGATCGCCATAGCTTTGAGTAAACTGCTCAAGCTTGTCAGTATAAGCGCCCCAGGCCATAGCGCTGCCGGCCACAGACGGCGGATTATCAAAAGCCAGCCCTTTACTTTTAGCTAGGTCGACCACAAACCCGGCCTCGGCGATCCAGGCGGCGGGCGGCGCTTGCGACGACGCGGTTCTAAATTTCGATTCCGGAATGAGTTCCGACGCTTCAATGACCGTGACTTGCGTTTTGGGGTTAGCTTGATTGAACTGCCGGGCCGCTTGCTCAACCCACGGATAAACGACCGGCGCGGCCACAACTTCGATATCAACCTCGGTTTGCAAGGGCGAAACCTCGCCGACCGAGCCGAATAGGAAGAAGGTTCCGGCAATCATACCGGCCACAATTAAGACGGCTAACCCGATAATTCCAAAAAAGGCGATTCGATTTGGCTGCATTGACATTTCTCTAGGGGAATTTACGACTTGTCTTCCGGACTATTTATAACACATGTGTTCAACATTTGTCTCAATGTTGGTCCCATTGACGACAATGATCTACCAATGATGCGCGTTGACGGTCGAAGTTATGTTTATTTATTATAGCATGGGTCGGTAACTGTGGCATACCACCAAGGTCGCTTTGAATTGCCCCTTTACGGTCAACCCTTTAAAATTGAGCGACTAAATTCAAGGAGGCCATAATGCTCATCACAAATGGAATGGTAATCACATTTAATCAGGCGGGGGACGTTATTCCCGACGGCGCCGTTTATTATGAAGGCGACACGATTGTCGAGGTCGGTTCGGCGGCTGAGTTGGCGGCCAAGTATCCAACCGCCGAAAAATTGGACGCCGCCGGCAAAATCATTATGCCAGGCATGATTTGTGCCCACACCCATTTTTACGGCGCTTTTGCCCGCGGTATGGCCATCCCCGGTGAGCCGCCGGAGAACTTTATGCAGATTTTGGAACGACTGTGGTGGAAGATCGATCGGGCGCTGACGCTGGAAGACAGCCAGTACAGCGCGCTGGTCGCCTTGGTCGATGCCATCCGGCATGGGACCACGACCCTGATCGATCACCATGCCAGCCCTAACCACATCGATGGTTCGCTCGATGCGCTGGCAGCCGCCGCCACGGCTTCGGGCCTGCGCGTCGGCTTGTGCTACGAAGTAACGGATCGCAACGGGGAAGCCGGAGCGAAAGCCGGCATCGCCGAAAATGTACGCTTCACCAAGCGCCTGCGGGCCAACCCCGATCCTAAACTAGGGGCGTCGTTCGGGCTTCACGCTGCTTTCACCGTTAGTGATGAAACCTTGGTCGCCTGTCTCGACGCCGCCAAGGGACTAGACACGGGCTTCCACATCCACGTGGCCGAAGATAAGGCTGATGAGGTGGACAGTCTGAACCAATATGGTATCCGCGTGGCCGAACGGCTGGAGCAGCAAGGCATCTTAGGACCGAAGACGCTGATCGCTCACGCCATTCATGTCGACGCCAATGAGATGGCTATTTTTCAGCGCACCGGCGCCAAAATCAGCCACCAGCCGCGCAGCAATATGAACAATGCTGTGGGCGTGGCTGAAGTGGAGCAAATGCTCGATCAGGGGATTACCGTTGGCTTGGGCAATGACGGCTTCACCAATAATATGTTCACCGAAATTCATACCGCTTATCTGCTGCATCGGGTTAGCAAGGGTGATCCTCGGGTGATGCCCGGCGACCGGCTCATCGGGATGGCGTTCAAGAACAACGCCGCTATTGCTGAATTGTTTTTCCCCAAACCGGTCGGGCAGCTGGCTCCGAGTGCCTTTGCCGATATCATTTTGCTCGATTACGTGCCTTACACTCCGTTAACCAGCGGCAATTACCCCTGGCAACTCATTTTTGGCATGGATGGCAGCCACGTCACCCACACGATTGCCGGCGGGCAGGTGTTGATGGCTGATCGACAAGTTTTGGTTTTAGATGAGGTTGAAATTGCGCACAAGGCGATGGGCTTGGCGACTGAGGTATGGCAGCGAGTGGCGGCGATGGCTTAAGGCCGAACCTATTCGGCCGGTTCCAACTGGTTGGCTCGGGGCCAGTACAGCTTTGGTTTGCTGGTCCCTTCTTTAACCGCGACCACATAAGAGGTTTGCAGCCGGGGATTACTTTTACTGAAACTGCCCAGGGTATATTTCTTTTTATATTTACTCAGAAATACACCGCGATGGGCAGGGACCACTTCCACTACTTCCCCAATTTTTTCCGTCCATTTGCCGCGAGCATGGCTAATCCAACGTACTTTGTCGCCAATTTTGAAGTCATATAACATAGAAATCCCTCTATTAAATGCTGCGCGCTGCTTAACTTTACTTCAAAATGAGCTTATCATGAAATTTAGCATTTGGCAATCCCTTAAAATTGCCAATTAACAAATTATTAGACTAAAATCTAATAGTGAGTCACCACTTTTGTGCCAACATTAGCCCAATTAAACAGCCACTCTGCGGCCGGAACGGGCAAATTAACACATCCATGGCTCATAGGCATGCCAAAATTGTTGTGCCAATAGGCGCCATGCAACCCGTATCCCTCGTAGAAATACATGACATAGGGGACATCGGCCAGGTCATAGGCATCATCGCCGTAACCACCCTGCATATCGGCTTGCTCGTATTTGACATAAATGCTAAAGGTCCCGGCCACGGTGGGATATTGCCAGGTGCCGGTGGAAACGATAGACCGGAAAACGGGACGCTGCCTCTCATAGGCAATAAGCTGCTGAGTCGCTAAATTGACGTCGATCCATTTTTCGCCGGCTAACCTGGGGTCGCCCCAGGCGGAATAGCGGGGTTGGGCACCACCAAGCGGTGGTAAATAGGGCGACGGATAGGGTTGAGCGTACGTCTCGGCCCACTGTGGAGCCGATCTTGGATATTGAGAGACCGAAGGTTCGCGTTGGGGCAGAGGCCAACCCCGATTATAGGAAGCCAACTGATAAGCAGGGGAAGGCGGTCGCGCGGCCGGTTGTGCCCATTGGGTCGGGTTGGCGGGGGCCGGCGGTGAATATCGATACGAATCGGTCGGCTGGGGGGATCGAACCGGCAATGTCAGCGGCTGGCCGACGTAAAGCCAAGCATTTGGGGCTAACCGGTTGGCCCCGGCCAACTCTTGAACCGTCAGTCCGTAGGCAGCCGCAATGGAGAATAATGTTTCCCCCTCGCGTACAATATGAACCCCACCGCCGTTGGCCTGCGCCGGTTGAACAAGTAGGACAGCCATCCCCCAAGCCAATAGTATGGCTGCTATCAAGAGCCGTGTCATGGTATCTCCCCCTAACAACATTTTAAGTTTACATAAACTCAGTATACCTAAAATTTGCCTGGCTGGCAAAGATGGGGCGATATAATGCCTGAGGGTAACCGATTGGGCTGATTATTGGCTTACTAGCTTATATTGATAGCTGGCGGGTTCGGTAGTAACAGGCGCGGCGCCGCTGACAATGAGCACCGCTTTCTGGATTTTTGACCCAAGGCCCTCAATGGTAAAGGCACCATAGTTAGTTTCGTCCAGAGAAATGCGATGCACATCAACACCGGCCTCACCCACTTCGATCAACTGAACGATAAACTGCTGAGGCAGAATATTATCAATTCTGACAAACCCCTCGGCTTGCCAGCCATCGGCGCTGTGTTCGACATCGTCAAAAAAGCCAATTTCGGGAATACTAATATCATCGATGGTCCACCCAGGCCGGTTGACGGCATCATCAGCCACATATTCAAAGCGGATCATAATTTCCTGCCCGACGTAAGGCGTCAAATCAAT
>JAGRCC010001002.1 GCA_020433785.1 Anaerolineae bacterium | reverse complement strand
GACCGAGAGTATAGATGGAGTCTTCGGTATCTACGGTGACCTCTAGTGTGGCGGTTGAGACAATCGTCTCTGAGATCGGACCAATGTCAATCGGAAATTGAGCCATAACTAATCCATTGCCTTGATTAGGGGTATCGACGGTGAAGGGATGTAATATGTGGTCATTATATTTGACTGTTACGGTTGTTAAGCGGTTGTCTGGTTGCCCGTTGTCGTTTTGGTAAGTAATGTCCATAAAAGGGATGATGACATCGATGGTTTGAGTGGTTACAGATGGAATATCTAGAGTGTAAGTAAAAGTTTTAGTTGTATTTTGGAATGCATCTAACTCTTCTTTGGCAAAAGGTGGATCGCCTTTATCAAAGAGAAAAATTGCGTTTAAGTTGCGGGGATTTTGAGTAACGATAGTCAACTGACCATTGTCTAGCGCTGATTGGGGAATAGTAGCAGTCCATATAGAAGCTCCAAAGGAGTTGTTATTGATTGTCATCAGGTTGGATGGCTGACCTGCTACCGTGGGTGTCACGTTGTTGGTGTGTTTCATAAGTAACCATATTTCAGAAGGGTTTATGTTAGGGGGGATTTGTACCGGAATAATTTGAGAATTTGACTGTGGTAGTGGTGTAACTCCGACAGTCCAAAATTCAGTGGTATCGCAGGTAACGGATCTGGGTAGAATATGGGATGCGCTTGAGCTAGCCGTCATCATCTCTAGAGCTGCAGCTGTCTTTTTTGAGTCCAGAAATAAAGGAACTTTGACTTGAAAGGAAACCTGACCTGAGTGACCGGGAGATACATCTCCCACGTTCCAGACGATGGTCGAATCGTTCAGTTGGCCAGGGTCGGAGATAGAGTCCGGGAGCAACTCGACGTTGAAGGGGATAACATCGGTGATGGACATAGTTTGGGTAATTAAGCTTGTGTTTTTGTATGAAATATTGTAGCTGATGATATCATTCTCATGAATAGGGCCTGATGGATTGCTGGATTTTGTGAGGGCCATTTCAGGTTGTAATTTGAGGTTATCAACATAGACCCAAGTATTATACCAACCAGAGTCACCAACTAATTCTTGGCTTGACACTTGAAAAGTTACAGTTATCGTTTTTCCTCGTAGATCGTAGATTTGATTTGGGTTGTCAAAATTCCGTATAGAGCCTAAATTCCAGGTCTCCGTTTTCCAACCACTATCATCTACTGAAAAATCACATGGAAGAGGTGGCCCTGGTGGGGGTATTCCATCTTTACTTCCATCTCTGAGTGATCTAAAACGAAACTGAGAGCCATCTTCGATATAAACATCAAATTTATCAAAACTGTCTTCATACCCTTCTGGTATTTCATCGTAGCTAAAAATGCGATAGTCAAATGAAAAAAAAACTTCTTGTTCGATGGGTACTGAAAAAGAATAACTGATTTTAGAGATCCCTAAAGGTAGGTTACCTGCACATTTCTTTTGGGTTGTAAAAGGATCGCCTATCAAAGCAGCATATTTACCTTCACTTATAATGTCCGATTGAACTGTGCTAGTTAAACCTGCGTCAGTGTTCTTCTTCCAACAATTTAGATCTCCCGACTCAAATCCTGGATTAGAACACGTAACTCCTACAGGTTGAGCAAATAAGTTTATTGTAGAACTCAAGTGAAAACATAAAACTACTGAGAAGAAGAATAAAATTGATCCTAATATTCGCATTCGTTGCTTTGATAAGATCGTCATACGATCTATAAACCTTTATTTGCAAGTAGGCCGACATCCTGGACCAGGGCCAGAGTCACCATTATTATCATTCGTAGGTCTATCCGGATGAGGAATACCCAACCCAATCGGATTCCGCTCATCGGACGCCGAGTCATCGCGCCAGATACGCTTGTCCCCTACACCGGCGGTTAGATCAGTAGCAATTCCTACTCCCCAATGGTAGGCCCCAGGAGTACAGCCGTAATCTTCAGGTTTAATGGTAATTACAGGCTCTGTGGCTTGCCAATGGAAGCACGCTTCTCCATCTGTCAGATCGTCTCGAACGAGAATGATGGAATAGAATTGGTGTTCGGCTAAAGGGTATCCGTTCCAGGTAAAGGTAATGTTGGCTTCAACCGGATAATCCTTAAATCTTTCAGGCTCAAGTAACTTAGGCCCATATTCATAGATAGGCGGGATTTCGTTCAAATCGACATTAATGGCAACTGCATCGGAATTGATAGCTACAAACCCGTCAATAATTTGGCCGGGGGGTGAGGTGGTTAAGACCTTAAGCCAATTATCGTTGTTTACCACTCGTTGTAGAATCTCCAGCGGCGTTCCTGGACTTAGCGTAGCTTTCACGTCATAGGCCTCTCCGGGACCAACGTGTAACTGCAAACCATCCGTGGCATTCACAATGGCATCAGCCGGAACGGGAGTAGAGGTAGGAGGTAAAAGGATTGGTGTTTCGGTTGGGGTGGGGGGGATAGGGCTGGGAGATGGAGAAGCCGTAGGTGTAAAGGTAGGCGTTGGTGGATCGGGTTCAAGAGTTGGTGCATTTGTTGAAGTGGGCGTTAGTGTACGGGAGGGGCTTTTTGTTGGCGAGGGCGTAGAGGGGCTAGTTATTACAGCGACAATTAAGGGCGTCTCGGTCGGGGTAGGGGTGAATGACTCAACTACAACAATTACATTCTGTACTCGCGAAAAAGCGGTAATGGATAATACCAACATAATTACCGAGGCAATCAGCATGACCAATCCGATAAATTTATTTACGTTTATCATATAAATTCCTTATCTCCACATTTTTATGGCCTTGTTACAGTTGGTATGAAGGCTTCGAGATGAGTGGCTTCGTGGTCAAACTAGAACTAACACCAAGTTTAACCGAAAGTTATGCTTGTTGGCTGCCAAAATTGTGGCAATTATCTGGCAAAATGTGGTTATGCGGGTTATCGTTTTATAGGGTCGGTCAGCACCCCTTGATAGGTTTGTATGCTATTTATTGATTACGATTGTTGAAATAGATCCACCCCCCCCAAAAAGTTATGACGGTAATAACTGCTATTACAAAAATTGTTGTCAGTAACGTCATCGATACAAACTCAGGCTGCAAAATAACTGCGATCAGAAGACCTATCACGCCACCAAAAACCAAGGCCGGTATCAATGCAACCAAGGCAAATCGGCGCCCTTTCCTGACGTCTTCCAACTCTCGTTGGGCGAGATTGGGTTTGGCCTTTTCTTGATCCAGTTCGCCTCTTGTCGCCGTTAAGACGCCGGTTAGGTTGGCTAATTCTTGCTTTAACCGTGCTTCTACCGCATCGGCCTCTTTTTTGACTTTGACCAACTCATCATCCCGACGGCCAATATCGTTAATCAATATGCCGACCAATCTTCTCTTGATGCGCAGTTTTACGTGTAGAATGTCGGCTTCAATTTTTAGGATGGCGGCTTGTAAATTTTGCAGCACCTCAAAGGCGGGGTCGTTTTCGATCGTTTGCTGTTCACTTTCAACGCGGCGCAGATAGTCGGGAATGTCTTTAATCGAGTCGCCTCTGGTTAGAATGGCTTCAGCGGAATGAATTTTTTGGAGCCAATCTTCGACTAAATTGGCCGTGACATGGGTATCGAGTTTAAGAAATGCCTCTCGCTGCTGTTGGATTTTTTGTCTAATCTCGTTTAAGTCGCCGCGACAAACTTCAATCTCAGACTGAGCGGCCACCCCATTTTTGACGGCCTGTTCCAACAAGCCGCCAATACTTTGCACCACTTCATCTTCACATTCCTGCAATTTTTGTTTTTTAGCCTCAATTGTGTCTGAAATATTGGCCGGAGACCACGGTTTGAGTTGATCTTTTAAACGTTCTATCTGCCCCTGTTTAAGCTGCACCAATCGGTCACTCAGGGGACGAAAGGCCGGTAAGATGTTCCATTCTTTGGGAAAATCACCTTCTTTGACCAGGTGCGATAGCCCCCACAGCCACCGCGCTACCTCTTTATATTCGTAATTACCGGTCTTGATAAATTCTTGCTTTAGATAATCTAGCGCCGTCTGATGGTCCTGTAATTGGGTATATTCGAGAAACTGGTTATATTTGCCGGTGTAATCAACAATGCGTCGCAAATCTTCGATCGTCTGTTTTAGATCGAGGTCCAATTCCTGGGATAGTTCGGGATAATCGGTTTTTTCGATGTCGCGAATGGCGTGGTAATGTTTTAAGGCAGTTGTATGATCCGGTTCGGCTTTTTGCAGCGCCTCATTGGCTAATTTAACCCGCAACAGGGCTTGGGCCTTAAGATTGCTTTTTCTGTGAATGAGCCAGATTTGCTGATCAGGTTCGAGCCCGATCAAACTCCGGTAAGCTTGATCAATCATTACATAAGGTTGAAAAATATCATCCCGATTTGACACGCTCGACGTTTGCAGTCGGTCAATTTCAGTTTGGGCTGTGGCTATTTTGTGTTGTTCATATTCAATCAGCTTGCCCAAAGCTTGCAATTCCATTTGCTCCATGAAGTCCGTTTTTTCTGGATAGGCGGCTAAGGTACGACGAATCGTTCGGTAATGCGTAACGGCTTCAGCATAATGCTGCTGCTCCCAGGCATTTTCGCCCATTCGGCTCAAAATTTGCAGATACTCCTGTCCCACTTCCGAGGCAAGGTCTGGTCCTTTTTCATAGGCTTTTTGGTAATCGGTCAGGGCTGCGGCAATTTGCCCTTGTTGTAACCTGATCCGCCCGCGTAAGGTCAATGCATCCAGGTAGTCGGGGTAGGTATCTAATGCGGCCTCAATCATCGGCAGTGCTTTTTCGTAATCGTAAGAGCCGCTTTGCATGTAAATTTGAGCGGCGTCAATGATGCTGGCGGCCCGTTTTTTTTGTTCGGTCTGTTCAAATTGTTCGGCCAGTTGGTTGGCCTCTTCGACAGCCTCAATAAACGCTGCCACCGATGGATATCGGTCGTGCGGATTGGCGGCTGTAGCTCGGCTGGTAACTTCATCAAAAAAAGTGTATTGTCTGGGCAACCCATCAGATAGCGTTGGCAGCGGTTCGTCGGGTTGGCGGATTGGCGGCAGTTTGCCAACCAGCATTTCAAAGAGGGTAACGCCTAACCCGTAAATATCAAGGGCCGGGCTTAATGGATTAGCTTTGTCTTTATATTCAGGCGCTACATAGTGAGGAGTTAAAATAACCGAATTGGATGGAGATGATGGGTAAGAAGGTTCCAGTAAAAATCTAGCAAAACCAAAATCTGTCAGAACCACCCGTAATGTTTCGCCACGGCGGTCGAGCAAGATATCACCGGGATTTACGGCCAGATGAAAAATGGACTGGTGGTGGGCGCAACTCAAGGCTGCACCGACCTGTTTGATTACTTCGATAGCTTCATTTCGGGGCAGCGGGCCGGCGTTTAACCGGCGGTGCAAACTGCCAGTAGGGACGTATTCCATCGCAATGTATAGCGTTTTTTCATCACTCCAGCCGATGTCGAAGATTTCGACAATATTAGTATGGTGGGCTTCAGCTACTTTTCTGGCGGTATTTTCTAAATGCTCCGCATAACGAATCCAGCCGTCTTCATCGGTGTTTTTAGGAAGGTGTAGCACTTTTAAGGCCAAGGTTTGGGCCGGAGCGCTGTCTTTTTTTTCAGCCAGATAGACGGTCACCGGACCTTCTTCACTGATTCGATAAAGGATTTTGTACTTATCGCCCAACCCTAAACCTAAACTCTTCAAGATCTCGTCAGCCCAGGCAGCATCAAATGCTTGCGCGTAAAGCTTGTTTCTCACCTCTAATTGGCCGTGTTTGGCTAAGATCAACCCGTAAAGTTTTAGCCGGGTAATAGGGAGCGACTGCTTATCATCAGAGACGGGGCTGCCGGGCCGCAAGATCCGTTTGTAGGTCCGCAGCATTTCTTGGGCGTAAGAGTCGCTAACAACTCTACTTTGGACAAACTGAAGATTGCTTTCCGCCCGGCTCTCGGCTGCCAAAAATAACTCTCGGACGAGATCACTTACCAGGCTGGGGTAAACGCCATCAGCCTGTAACGCCCTTCTTTTCAACACCGCCTCACACAATTTTTGAGTGAGATAAGGGTGCCCGCGTGTCCAGCTATAAATTTGATCAAAATAGTGATCGCCTTGTTCAGGATAAACCGTTTGCAGCGCCTGGCGAAAAGGCAAACATTCATCTTCGGTGAAATCGTTTAACGGAATTTCCATACCAATGTTAAACGGCGTTCGAGTATTATCTTTAATCAGTTCATCGGGCGTAGCCACTCCTAACAGAACGAACGTAAGCCGGCGATACGGTCGCTCCTGAACGCGATCGTTATAAATTGTGCGTATAACGGCAAAGAAATCGTCAGTGAAATTAAGCCCCAAGGTCATGTCAATCTCATCGACAAAAATGACAATAGGGTGTTTTATTTTTTCCAAGACGATGCGGCGCAAGAACAGGTTGAATTTTTGGGTGGCTGTAGATTTATTCGGCATTTGCTGCCACCACGCCTCGATGTCAAGCTCTAGCTTTAATTGGTCGGCCAGATCGGTGATGAGGCTGAAATACCACCGGTCGGCATCAGGAATTTTGCCGA
>JAGRCC010000100.1 GCA_020433785.1 Anaerolineae bacterium | reverse complement strand
TTCAAATTGGCTTTGTGGTCGGCGCATTTTTAAGCGCCCTCTTCAACGTGGCCGATGTCTGGCCGCCGCGGATCGTCTTTACTGTGGGCGCGCTGTTTGGTGCAGCCGTCAACGCCTTGATCGCCTGGCAGGCTGCCAGCCTGGCCACAGCCATTCCGCTGCGCTTTCTCACCGGCTTTGCCCTGGCGGCAGTTTACCCGGTTGGCATGAAAATTATGGCTACCTGGATGAAAGAGGATCGCGGGTTGGGATTGGGACTGCTGGTGGGAGCGCTGACCATCGGCTCGGCTTCGCCCCATTTGATTCGGGCTTTTGGCGGCATCAACGATTGGCGGCCGGTGCTGTATGTGGCCTCGACACTGGCCTTTTTTGCCGGACTAATTGTTTGGCGCTTTGGCGAGTTGGGGCCGTTTCGCACGGCGCCTGCCCCCTTTCGCTGGCGCTACATCGGCGAGGCCCTCAGCGATCGCGGGGTCCGGCTGGCCAATTTCGGCTATCTGGGCCACATGTGGGAATTATACGCGATGTGGACCTGGATTCCACTGTTTTTGTTGGAGTCGTATCGAATGGCTGGCTCAACCACCTGGCTGGGCCAAAATCCGGAGCGCAACGCGGCGATTTTTGCTTTTGCCGTCATCGGGATTGGGGGGTTGGGCAGCTTACTGGCCGGCCTGGTCGCCGATCGCTGGGGACGAACTCAGGTCACCATTCTTAGCATGGCTGTTAGTGGTACCTGCGCTGTGGTCATTGGCTTCTTCTACGGCCACAATCCGATCCTGGTCACGCTCATTGCCCTCATTTGGGGCTTCGCCATTGTGGCCGACTCGGCCCAGTTCAGCACCGCAGTCAGTGAGTTATCAGTGCGCGAGTATATGGGTACGGCCTTGACCATGCAGACCAGTCTGGGCTTCTTACTAACGCTGGTCTCAATTCGGCTTATCCCAGTGTTAGTTGGACTCATCGGCTGGCAGTGGTCGTTCGCGGTACTAGCATTCGGGCCAATGTTCGGGGTATGGGCCATGCGGGCTTTGCGGCAGTCGCCATCGGCGCTGCAACTGGCCGGCGGACGGGGATAAAGCGGTTACCCGTTATTGACTTTGTAAAACCGCCTTGCCATAATGCCAGCTTAAAATGCCCCAGCGACGAAACAAACCATATCAACAAAAATATGACCTACCAAATTACTTATCGAAATATTAGCCAAGCCTTATACCATTCATTAAACCAAGATCCTTTTTACATCGAGTTGGAAAACAGCATCACCGACGGACCGGTTGTGCGTCGCGAAGCTATGCTGACCTATTTTGATTACTCGATGACAGAAGGCCAAAAATATGGCGAACTATATCTACCTGATGGAAAAAGTTTCGGGGCATCGATTTGGTCTAAGCCGATTAACGGCCCTGTGGCTAAACAAATCGCTCGCGATAAAAAAGCGTTTATACGGCAGCATTTAGGTAAAACCACGTTAAAAAAATATAGCGATATCATCGAATTTATGTCGCAAAGCGCCAAAGCTATCGTCCCCAATGGCAGTTGGTATCTCTCAATTGTCGGTATTGCGCCGCAGTTTCAAGGTCAAGGTCTTGGCGGCAGCCTGGTTAAGCCGATATTAGATAAAGCTGATAAATTGGGCGTACCCAGTTATGCCGAGACCTTTACTCCCAGAAATAGGAATTTCTATTACCGGCTAGGCTATCATGCCGTCGCTTCCTTTGTTGAGCCGGTAATCGATGCTGAGTATTGGATCATGCTGAGAGAGCCGTTAGTCGGCACCGCCTTGTAAGGTCAATTATAGAAGTACACTCATATTGTCAGAGGAGTAATGCTCTATGTCTACACCGAACCAAAACCCACCGATCATCGAGTTGCGTGTTGCCGTCACCACCGATGATTACGAACGATTGGTAAAATTCTATTGCGTAGGTCTGGGGCTTGAACCGGCCCAAATTTGGAATAATGGTCAAGGCCAGGCGCTCATTATCGATATGGGCCGGGCGACCCTGGAGATTTTTGACGAAGCTCAAGCCGAGACCATCGACCACCTCGAAGCGGGCCAACGGGTTAGCGGGCCCATCCGATTTGCTCTGCAAGTACCTGACCTGACAGCGGCGATGGGGCGTTTACTCGCCCACGGCGCGACCTTGGTGCATCCTCCCGTCGTTACCCCGTGGGGCGATTATAATGTGCGGTTCCAAGACCCCGACGGTATGCAAATTACGCTGTTTCAGACGGGCGGTAATAATGAAACAGCCGCTTAGAAAAGGTGTATTCATACCTTTTTCTATGCTAGCTGCCGGTTCTGATCGATGAACAAGTTGCCCAACAGGCCAACCAGAATCAACATCCCACCGGCGATCTGTCCGAGAGAAAACTGTTGATGGATGAAGACATCGATCACGATACCGGCGCCAATCTGGCCTCCGAAGATCAGCAGGGTCATCGCAAAGGCGGGCATCTTCGGCGTAACGAAATTGGATAGGACAACAAATAAGACGCCGATGCCGCCCCCCCAATAAGCCCAGGCCGGAATCTGTCCGGCCGTCAGCGTCGAAACCGGCCAGGGATCTCGGCTGAGAAACAGGATCAATACAGAGCAGAGCAAGCCCAAGACGTAGTTGTAAAACGTGCTTTGAAAGGGGCCGATACGTTCGGACAGTTGGGCGTTAACCATCCGCGAAACGGTGCGGGTTACTCCGGACAGCAAAGATAAAACTATGGCGATCAACATGGATCACTCCTTAATGTCTCAAATTTGTGGAGGAAAATTTAAGTGGTAGCTCTGCACTAAACCGTAGTGAAAAAAATTTAGACAGGATTTACAAGATTTACCGAATTATGATTGATAAAATCGTGATAATCATGTCAATTCTCTCGATTATTTGGTCGATCTTTCGTCCTTCTCACGTCTTCACGGTTTAATGGTGTACTACCATATTAAGTTTGTCTTCTGTATACTCTCTAAAAGTAAGCCATAACCGCGATGCCGCCGGTAATAAGTACCAGGCTGCCGATTTTCCGGCGATCAAATTTCACCACAGATGCCCCAAACCAGCCGAAGTGATCGATCACCAGGGCCGAAATGGTTTGCCCCAAAAGACCCAAAGCCAACGGCACCGACACTCCCAGATTCATAAAGCCCACGTTCACAAAAACCACCGTCAGAAACCCAAGAGCGCCTCCGCTGAGCAGCACGGGCGGGATTCCTTTCCGAAACGGGGTTTTTCGGGTCAGAAGCAAAATCAGACAGACCAGGATCAGTCCTGTCAGATGGATAAAGATACTGGCGGCATAATTACCGACCTGGTTCGCCAGTTCACCGTTCAAGTAGATCATCACCGCTAACAACGCCCCGATTAAACTCGAAAAAATGGTATACATCGCTTCACCTCTTACAGAACGATACACCGATTTGGTTACTTGGATGGACCCATTCTAGCACGTTAGCTTTGCCAACCGTTATGACATCTGTCATAATCAGAGCCTAAAAGCTTATGGAGCGACAAAGCAAGCTTTGTCATTTATAATACGGTCAAAGTTTACTTTGACGCTCCAGCCCCTTGCTTATCAAAGAGTCTCACCGTCTCTTTAGGGACGACACCCGCAGCAAAAATTTCCGACTACCGACTACCGATATCCGACTACCATATTTTCAGAGGAAGGTCGCATACAATGGAACAGAAACTATTATCGTATTACAAGCAGCACCAATTAGACCGCTTCATCGGCCCGGACCAACTCGATCAGGTCACCCTTCGCCGCTTCGAAAAGGGCGAGCCTATCTGCGAACTCGAGCAACCCATCGACGACCTGCACTTTTTTGTCGAAGGCCGGGTCAAGGTTTTCCTGCCGATGCCCAATGCCCGGCAGCTATTGCTCTGTTTCTACGAGCCGCTGCAACTTTTCGGCGATCTGGAAATTTTCGAGCCGGACCCGGTAGCCACCACCACCGTAGAAGCATTAACGCCTTGTGTTTGCCTCAGTTTGCAGCGCACGTTTGTCATCGACCATCTGGCTACCGATCCTGATTTCTTGAAACAACTGTATCGTTCTCTCGGCCGCAAGCTGGGGCGGGTCATCAGAAACAGCGCTCTGAATCTGCTGCATCCTCTGGAGAATCGCGTGGCCAGTTATATTTTGGCGACGGCTACGCTGAACCAAGACCAGCAGTGGGTCTTCACCGGCAACTTAACCCAGATTGCCGATTTACTGGGCGCCAGCTTCCGCCATTTGCATCGAACCCTGCAATCGTTTTGCGATCAGGGTCTGCTGGTCAAAGTGAAGACAACCTATATCATCCGTCAGTTTGGGGAATTGGAACGACGCGCCGTCGGCGTGTATGTGGTTACCTGATTTGGACGCCGCTGCGCTATATTGACAAATGTTCCCCGGCGTGATATACTCCGCTAAATTTTATGCCGACAAACCCTCGATGACGAGCCGCAATAGATTTATTGTGGTATCTGGTCGAGGGTTTTTTGTTGGTGAGAGGTAAAGAATAGGGAGATTTGGCAGCCGGAAATCATCCGGCTAAACGTATAAATTCTGGCCTCTCAAAGTCAGGGAACAATGATATAAACCGGAGCCGAGATGCTCTCGAATGCGGACTGCTTTGTGGTGCGTATTGGAGAGCATTTTTGATTTAAACATAAAAAGGAGACGCCATCATCGATGGCATCTCCCACATGGTAACAGAACAACGGACTTACCTGGCCCGCCAAGACCAATTAGGTATGTCCTATTTATCGTCCTGCCTTTCTTAATTATACCACACCGAAAAGCCCCCTAAAAGTATAAATAGGTGCGCAGGTGTTGATGGGCAGGACCTCAGCAGCTAATAAGTAGTTTAGTAGACACTGTGCTCCGAAAGTAAGAAGTAAGGAGTAGAGCGTAAATAAACAACTTTTCCCTACGCCTTACTCCCTACTTCCTACTTTCCAAAAACGGAAGCACAGATTGTCCCGTTAACAACAAACTATTCAATTTAACCCAGGAGGAATATTTAATATGAGTGGTAAAGTAGCCCGATTGCAGGCAATTGCGCAGACGATAACCTACAAATTGCCGACTCCAATCAATTACACCGAAGAGCCAACCGGCGAGCTTTTCGGCGCGCACGTGTTTAGCCTGCCGGTAATGAAAGAGCGATTGCCCAAGCACGTCTACAAGTCGCTGTTGAAAACCATCAAAGACGGCACCCCCTTAGACATTTCAACCGCCGATGCCATTGCCTCGGCCATGAAAGCGTGGGCGATGGAAAAAGGGGCCACCCACTACGGCCACATTTTCTATCCGCTAACCGGCCTAACCGCCGAAAAGAATGACAGCTTCTACTCTCCCAACGATGAAGGTGGGGTTATCTCCGAATTCTCCGGCGATACCCTAATCCAGCAGGAACCGGATGGCTCCAGCTTCCCCACCGGCGGCATCCGCATGACCCACGAAGCCCGTGGCTATACCGCCTGGGATGTGACCAGCCCGGCCTATTTAATGGAGAACCCCAACGGCCTGACTCTGACCATCCCCTCAGCCTTTGTCTCTTGGACCGGCGAAGCGCTCGATAAGAAAACGCCGCTGCTGCGCTCGATGCAGGCGCTCAATAAGCAGGCCAAGCGCGTCCTGAGTTTGTTTGGCCACGAGGAAATCAGCATGGTTACGGCCACCGCCGGCGCCGAGCAAGAATATT
>JAGRCC010001001.1 GCA_020433785.1 Anaerolineae bacterium | reverse complement strand
CAAATTTGCGTCACCGCGAAAATTATAGGACACGGATCACACGGATTGAACGGATTTCCACTGATCTAAATTTATTTTGGCTCAATATGGATTCCAAGGAGGTCATAGAAATGGAGGCAATAGTCATGCCCGAATGTCTTTATCGGGCATCCAGCAGGCTCTTCCCAGTAAAAGCATGCGGGAGTGACTGAGCTGGATCACACGTCTTTTATCCATTTTGTCTATGAGCCATAGCCGCTTTTTATACGGGGTTGATCAATTTGAGAAGGCTATTTAGGTTGGTTATGGTCGGTAGATTTTGGAGAGCGGTAGCTCAGGCTTCAGCCCTCTCTTAACCTGGCTGCGACTTTGTACTCGGCGGGGTAATAACAACATGGTAACAGGTGATGCCAGTCAGGTGTTTCGTAAAGCCCCTACAATGGTAACCATTGAGGAGCTATTTTCATTATATCGCGCTTCTATGAGGCTGACAACCGGACATAAGTCACTGCTGACAAATTGAAACAGGTAATCGCTTATGCAACAAACCTGCGTACTGTAGAGACCGGTCAAGTCAAAACGATACCTGAATAATCGTGGCCTGAACAACAAAGCCTGGAGAGAGTAAGTTGAGCGTTTTATAGGTCGGGGGAAATAATGTTGTAGCCCTAACGATATTCTGTTGCCTTAGGAGCAACGTTACTTTCCCTTAGGAGCAACGTTACTTTCCTCTATAAGGCTAAGTTACTTTCCTCTATAGGGCTACAATTTAGAGAGGGCGAAACGAATTGCAAGCATACTAAAAGCCGCATTTTATTGTTTACGTAACTTTTATGGCGTAATGTTGCTAGGGGGACGATAACTGTATTATCGCTGAGTTTTTTTACTGTCGCAATCTCTTGTCTCTAATCTTCTAAACTGAAAAGTTATTTGTAAACAATTTCTAAACGCCTATGACTTTCCAAAAAAAGCTTATCGGCATTACCATACTCGTTTTTAACGTGGTCTTGGTTATAGCTATGCCCTTTATCGGTCTGGGGAACTACGTGAGTAACAGGCTGGGGCAAGAGAAGCAGATCAGCGCCGCTTTTCTGGCCGAGGGCCAGGAAGATAAGATGCTTGTTTTTTGGGGGTATGTGGGTTGCGGCACGGTTTGCCCCATATCGATGGCTGCCTTACGAAATGTTTATGTCAGTTACCAGGCTGAGTATCCTGAAGAAGATTTAGCTGTTGTTTTTATTGGTCTGCCGTTACCGGGCGAACAACCTCTGCCCGGGAGCGCCGACAAATACGCGAAGATCTTCCACGAAGATTTCAGAGGCTATAACTTGTCCGCAGCGGCAATGAGCCAGGCTGTTAGAGAATTTGACGTTTCGTTTTCTCCTTCGCTAACAAACCCGGAGATAGTTCAACACTCCGCCTTCATCTATCTTTTACAACGAGAGGGCGATGATTGGGTGCTAAAACGAACCTATACCGACAATCCCCCCCAGCCCGATACCATTTTAGCCGATTTACAAACTTTAAGTCTACAAGCAACCCATTCATCATTTACTATAAAAAAGGAACACCCATAATGTTTAATCAGCTATTCTTGGCTTATGATAAAAGCCTATCTCCCGCTACCCGGCAAGCTTTTCAAGTAGACTTTGAAGAAGCGGACCGGCAAATGCTCTATCTGCTGTTTGCCCACTGGGTTGTAGCCAGTACCCTTATGGCCTTTACTTACAGCACATACGGATTAGGGCTGATAGGCGGGGGGATCATCTTCGGATTAGTCTACACAGCCTATCATTTCTATCGGGGTACCGTTTTTTTTAGAGCCATTGTCGGGGTTTCGCTGATTGCTTACTTTGCCATATTCGTTCAGCAACATTTTGGCCGAATTGAGGCCCACTTTCATTATTTTATGCTTATCGCTTTTCTGATGCGCTATCGAGACACCGTGCCGGTTTTGGTTGCCACCGTTGTCGTGGCCATCCACCATACGGTATTTGGCCTTTTACAAATGCAGTCTGTTACGGTTTTTGGTGTGCCTATCGTTGTCTGTAACTATGGCTTTGGCTTAGATTTTATTATCTGGCACTATGCGGCCGCCATTATACAAGCAGCAATAGCATGTTATTTTATCCTCATTTTGACGCGCCAATTCTTAGCGCACCGAAAACATCTTGAGGGGGTAGAAACCGTTGTTGATGAGGTTAGCCAGATGATGGCGGCCATTGCCTCCGGTGACCTGTCACAAAAGCTCGTTGTTGATAATGATGATGCTCATCTCAACCAACTCAAGTTTAGCGTCAATCTGACGATAGAAAAGATACACCAATTGCTCAATCAGGTAGCCAACAACGCCTCTTCCATTGGTGCCGCATCGAGCCAACTGGCCCGTATCGCTAACAATGCCGGCCAGGCTACCGACCAAATTAATGCTACCATTCAACAGTTGGCTTTTGGAGCGCAACAACAATCGCAATCAACCCTACAAACCAAAAGCTCCGTTGAACAGGTGACCCGCGCCATTGAGGGCGTGGCTTTGGGCGCACAAGAACAAGCTGTAGCTATCGCTAAGTCTACCGACATTACCAATCAGATGGGGGCGGCCATTCAACAAGTCACAGACAATGCCCAAGCGGGGGCCAATGGCGCAGCCAACGCGGCACAGACCGCCCGCTACGGAGCCAGAGTTGTCGATGATACCATTCAAGGTATGGAAAGCATCAAAAATACAGTCGGCCTCTCTGCTCAAAAGGTCGAGGAAATGGGCCAACGTTCTCAACAGATTGGGGCTATCATCCAAACCATCGACGACATCGCCTCCCAAACCAACCTGCTGGCTCTTAATGCGGCTATCGAGGCGGCTCGGGCCGGCGAACATGGCAAAGGCTTCGCTGTTGTCGCCGATGAGGTTCGCAAGCTGGCTGAGAAATCTGCCGGTGCCACTAAAGAGATAGCAGGCCTGATCCAGGGTATTCAACAGACCGTTGCAGAAGCCGTCTCGGCTATGGAAAATGGGACTAACGAGGTTAAAAGTGGCTTCAGTCGCGCGACTGAAGCCGGCCAAGCATTGGCCGACATCCTTAAAGCGGTTGAAGCTGTGGATAACCAGGTTAAAGCCATCACTACCGCCACGCGGCAAATGAGTTCGGCCTCGTACGAACTCGGCAGTGCTATGGAAAGTGTCTCAGCGGTGATTGAAGAAAACAGCGCCGCCACCGAGGAGATGGCTGCTGGTTCCGGCGAAGTCTTCCAGGCCATTGATAGCATTGCTCAGGTAAGCAAAACAAATAGCGCCGCTATAGAAGAAGTCAGCACCTCAACCAAAGAGATGAGTGCCCAGGTACAGGAGATCAACAGCTCGGCCCAGACCCTTGATCGAATGGCGCAAAGTCTGCAAGAGGTAGTCGCTCAGTTTAAGTTGTCCAATAACAAAGCTCACCCGGCTATACAACCCGAAACGAACTATTTCGCGCCAGCTTATGCATCTAAGCAGAATAGACACGACCGCGAAGCGCTGCCGGTAGTTGCAACAAACGGGCGATACTAGCCAGCCTTATTACGAAAATAAAGGTTCGTAGTAATCGCTTTAGCGATACTTTCCTCTAGCGGGCTAGGTTTTGGAGAGGGCTGAGACAGGTTATTGCCATGCCAAAAGCCCCAAACCACAGCGGGTTCGGGGCTTTTGCAGTGTTTCTCAATTCGAGATGAATTATGGGATTGGCCTATAGGTTGAACAAACTACCTAAGTTGAGATCCGGTAAATCGAGATCAGGCGAGGGGGTGTCCGGCTCAGGGACAAGGGGGTCGGTCTCGCTACCGTCGGCGGCGCTTCATTTCACTTCAAGGATGGTTTTATAGATGCCGGTGCGGATATCATTTGCGCCAAAGAGGGAGCGCACTTCCAGCCGATAGAAGCCGGGGGCCAACCCGTCGGGTACGCGGAACGAGATCTCTAGATGAGGAGGAGTAAGGGCCAAAGGTATTTAGCCGGTTGTCCGAAAATACTTTCAATGGCAAGAAGCAGGGGCCCAAGGGTCAAAACCAATTACCTCCCCTGACTGTTTCCTCTCAAATCTCTTGCCGCAAAGCAACGGGTTACGCTAGCTTTAACCGCTGGCGATATTAAAACTCTCGACCTGATTAGGATAAAGACTGACCGAATGGCTAATCACAACCGTAGCGTTTTGTGCTATGATAGAATATGGGAGGGGTATCGTAAACCACCGATATCCCTCTTTTTGTCTTTTTTGAAATATAACGTGTTAAGGGAATCAGGATAGCCTTAAACCCACCGACGGGGGGGGCAACCCATGAGTAGTTTTGTTAAACTGGCCTGGCACAATATGTGGCGTAACTGGCGGCGTACCGCAGTCGCTCTGATCGCCATTGTGTTGGGGCTGATATTACTCCTCTTCTTTGACGGCATGATCACCGGCTCTGATAAGGCGATTTTTGGCAATGCCGTGCGCCTATATGGGGGCAACATCCAGCTCCATGCGCCCGGCTATCGCGCCAAAGCCAGCCTGCTGCCCATGTATCCCCTGGATAATGCTGACGCCGTAGTGCAAACGGCTCGTGCTCAACCCCAGGTGGAAACGGCCGCCAAACGCATCAACACCGCCGGGATTATCACCAGCGCTGAAGGCTCTTTCCCGGTGAGCATTACCGGCCTTGAACCGGCTGTTGAAGCGCCCGTCAGTATCCAGGCTGAAAATATCAGTCGGGGGCGCTACCTGTCGGTTGACGATGGCGACGCGATTGTGATTGGGCAGGGGTTGGCCGACCTGCTGAAGGTCGATGTCGGGGATCGGGTCAACCTGTTGGGGCGCAGTAAACGCGGCCAAATGCGCCAGCGGACCATGACCATTGTCGGTATTTACGATCTGGGCATGCGGGAAGCGGAAGAGCGACTGGTCTTTATGACCCTGCCGGAAGCCCAAACGTTGTACAACCTGCGCCGGCAAGTCACTGAAGTAACCCTGACATTACAAAATGTCGGCCAAGAACAGGCGGTTTTGACCCAATTGCAGGCCGCGCTGCCGGACGTCGAGGTTGATTCCTGGCAAACGCTCAAGCCGGAAATTAGGGAAACTATGGAGACCAAGCAGGTCTTTACCAGCGTCATCGGGGTGATTGTGGTGCTCATCGCCAGTAT
>JAGRCC010001000.1 GCA_020433785.1 Anaerolineae bacterium | reverse complement strand
CTGGTGTTGAGCACCATCCTGCTGCAAGGGCTGCCCATCGGCAACATGCCCTACCACATCTATGAACAGTTGCAGCGGGATGATCGAGTTAGTCTGGCCGTGCCTCTGGCCCTGGGCGATAACGTCGGCGGGGCGCGGATCATCGGCACCACACCCGACTTTTTTCAACTGCGTCCGGCCCTCAATAAGCCGCCGACCTTCCAACTGGCCGCCGGCCGCGAATTTACCGGCGACTTTGAAGCGGTACTGGGCAGCAAAGCCGCCGCCGGGCTGGGCCTGAAGCCGGGCGACCAGTTTGTGCCGGCCCACGGCGTGGAGACCGGCCTGGAGACCGACACGCACGATGTCCCGCACACGGTCGTCGGCATCTTGCAGCCAACCCACAGCCCGTTCGATACGGCGGTGCTGACCTCGATTGAAAGTGTTTGGGCGGTTCACGAACACGAGGAGGAGGAAAATCACGTTGAAACGGCGGCGCTAACCTCCACTGCGGCAGAGGATGAGGCGGACGCTGATCAGCGGCAGATCACCGCCGTGTTGGTCCGGCCGACCGGCTTTATCGAAACCAACCAACTCTGGCGCGAATTCCGACTGGGGAGCGAAGCGCAGGCCGCCTTTCCCGGCCAGGAGTTAGGCCAACTGTTTGATCTGCTCAATCAGGGCCAGCGTATTTTAACCGTGGCCGGCTATCTGGCTGCGGCTATGGCCACCTTAACCGTGCTGCTGGCCGTCTACAGCGCCACCGACCGCCGCCGCTCGATGATCGCCGTGATGCGCAGTTTAGGTGCGAACCGGACCAGCATCTTTCGCATGGTCATGTTTGAAGCGCTGCTCATCGCGGCCATCGGGGCTTTAGCCGGGCGGCTGCTCGGTTACGCCGCCGCTTACAACCTGGCCGCCAACCTGACCGAACAATCGGCCATTCCTATCCCCATCACCTACGAAATGGCCCTTGAGCCGTGGTTATGGGCCGTCACACTGGCCGTCGGCCTGCTGGCCGGCCTCATCCCGGCCCTGATGGCTTATCGCGTCAACATTGTCGAGAACCTGTAAGCGGCGAACAAAGTATACCAGGAGCATCAAAGCTTGCTTGGTCAAACACGATCAAAGCAAGCTTTGATGCTCCAACGTTTTCTCCGACGCCCTAATTTTGCGAACGTCTATCGAATTAAAAATCGCCATTTTCACTTCACCCCGGCTTCACGACAACACATGTCTCACTTTTCGAACAAGGTTATGGATGGTGAAGGGTTTTTGGAGAAAGTTAATGCCTTCGTCCAGAATGCCGTGGTGGACGATAACGTTGTTGGTATAGCCCGACATATATAACACTTTACAGTTCGGCTGGAGAGCCGTTACCTGGTTATAAAGCGCTTTGCCATTCATCTCGGGCATAATGACATCGGTGACCAGCAGATGGATGGTCGATTTATCTGAGGCCAGTTTAAGACCATCGGCCGGGCTTAGGGCTTCAAGCACGTCATAGCCGTGGGCTTCCAGGGTTTCGCACACAAGTTTGCGAACCATTTCTTCATCTTCTACCACCAAAACTGTTTCCGTACCAAACACGGTGATAGGCTTGGTTGTGGGGGAAATAATCGATTGCGGAATTTCTTCTGCTTTGGGTAGATAAATTTTGAAGGTCGTGCCGTTACTTGATTCGCTATAAACCAAGATGTGGCCTTGATGCTGTTTGATAATCCCAAAGACGGTGGATAAGCCTAAGCCGGTACCCTGACCTTGTTCTTTGGTGGTAAAGAACGGATCGAAAATACGCTTTTGGGTGACGGCATCGATGCCTTGGCCGGTGTCGCTGACCGCCAGCATGACGTAGTGGCCCGCAGCTAAGTTGCCGGCATATTTTTCAACGTAAGTTTCGTCCAGATAGGCATTGGTGGTTTCGATGGTGAGCTTGCCGCCGGACGACATCGCGTCGCGGGCGTTCACAGCCAAATTCAGGATCACTTGCTCAATTTGGCTTTTATCGGCTTTGATGGGAACCAAGCCGGGCGCTAGAAAGATCTGTAGTTCGATATCTTCACCCAGTAAGCGTTGGAGCATCTTTTGGAAGTCGACAATAAGGCTGTTAAGGTCAAGCAGGCTCATTTCCAACACCTGTTGGCGGCTAAAGGCCAGAATTTGTCGGGTGAGGTCGGCGGCTCGGTCGGCGGCCTTTCTCACCTGGGTTAAATCGGCATAGAGTTTGCTGCGGGAGTCTAATTCGGCCAGGTTTAGTTCGATATACCCCATAATTGGGATCAGCAGGTTGTTGAAATCGTGGGCAATGCCTCCAGCCAATTGACCAATAGACTCCATTCTCTGAGCCTGGTAAAACTGCGCCGTGAGCTTCTCATTTTCGGCTTCCAACTGCTTCCGCTCAGTGATGTCTCGAACGAGAGCAATTCCAAGCCGGCGATTATCCTGCTGTAACGGACGAGCGCGAACCTCAACCGGGAATATGGTTCCATCTTTCCGCCGATGCTTAGACTCAAATGCCACAATTTCTCCGGCATTCAGCCGGTCTATTATCTGTTTTATCAAAGCTTTGTCGACAACAATATCATAATTATCCGGAGTCATCCCGATAAGTTCCTCACGCGTATATCCTAAGCTTTCACAAGCCTGACGGTTCACGTCTATAACTTTGCCCTGGTCGTCGTGTAGGAAAAACGCATCGGTCGCGTGGTCAACAAAGGTGCGAAAGCGAGCTTCACTGGCCCGGAGTTCGTCTTCGGCTCGCCGGCGTTTCGTAACGTCTTGTATTGTACCAAATAGGCGAAGGGTCTGACCGGTTTCAGACCGCACAACATTTGACCGGCTGTGAATAAACCGTATATCGCCGTTAGGTCGAATAACACGGTATTCCAGATCATAGTACCGTTTAGCTTGCAGCGATTCGTCTCTAGTCTGTTCCAGCCTCGGCAAGTCTTCAGGATGAATGCGTTTAGTGATAAAGGTTATATCGAAACTGTGCTTTTGCAGTTGTAATCCAAAAATGCGGCAGGCTTCATTAGACAAATTCACCCGCCCTTGTTCGATGTCAAAATCCCAATAGCCGACGTGGGCGATGCGTTCGGCTTCGGCCAATTTGTCCTGGCTTTCGCGCAGATCGCGGTATGCCAACAAACTGGTTAGGCTGTCGGCCATTCGGCGGCTAACTTCCTGGAATAACCGTTCCTCTGACGCTGTCCAAATTCTTGGATACGAACATTGGTGCAGGCCAAACATCCACGGCTTGCTCGACTTGGGGTGGAAAACGGTGGTGATAGTGGACTGGACCCCAAAAGTTTGAATCTCCGACGGAATTTCGTACGCGCTGCCCGGACCATAGGTTACCGAACCGCTTAAGGTGTTGGCTAAACGCATGATTTCGATTATTTGGGGGGTGACAGGCATCTTTAAACCGGGAACGCTAAGCCCGGGATATTCCGGTCGGCTCCTCTCCATTGGTATTTCCCAAAAGTCTGTTTCCGGGTCGCAGGGGTAAACCAGCCAGGCCCGGTCGCATTCAAAGACGGTCAAGATAATATCAAGCACATCACTCATCATCTGCTCGATATCATTGGTCTTCTGCATGGCTCGGTTAACGCGATCGAGACTTTCCAAGAACCAGAGATGAGCCTGGTGCTCTTCCTGCATCTGCTTGCGTTCGGTAATGTCGCGGACTATCCCCAAAAAACGGCCATCTGTGAGCATACGGGTGCTGATTTCTACCGGCACCAGCCGGCTGTCTTTGCCGCGTAGGCGACGTTCTTTCAGGACGGTTTTTCCGGCCCGCAGCGCATCTATATCTAGCGGATCCGTCTCCTGATCCTCGTCCGGAATGAAATCTTCCATCGACAGGCTCAATATTTCCGCTCGGGTGTAGCCCAGCATTTCGCAGCCATGCCGATTGACCTCGATGAAATGTCCGTCAGCATTGGTGATAAAAATGCCGTCGGCCGCTTGTTCGAAAAGCGCTTGATACAGCTCTTCCGAGTCGCGCTGAGGAGGTGTTTCCAGGGTCATATTTTTTGTCCTTGGCTTACAGGTGTATCGTTGTAAAGTTGCTGCATGTTACAGCCTATAGGATTTTTTACGACTTGTGCCTTCCAGAGATAACCGTCAATTAAAGAATGAGAATCCAGGGCTTACGCAGTTATAAAGGTGACAGTCACTTATTGGTCGTAAATCGGCCTTGGATTAGCCCAAATAGGTCGATTTAGGAGGTCCAAGTGACTGTCACCTGACTTTTGCGTAAGCCCTGAATTAATCACCAAAGCATACCAGCGGCAAATACAGTTCATGACAACACAGTTCTCACTTTGCCAACAAGGTTGTGAACGGTGAAAGGTTTTTGGAGAAAGTTGATGCCTGCGTCCAAAATGCCGCGATGGCCGATGATCTTGTTGGTGTAGCCGGACATATACAACACTTTACAGGTCGGATGTAGCGCCGCCACCTTATGATAAACTTCTTTGCCGTTCATCTCAGGCATAATGACATCGGTGACCAGCAGATGGATGGTCGATTGGTTTGAGGCCAACTGAAGACCATCGGCCGGGCTTTGGGCTTCAATAACGTCATAGCCGTGGGCTTCCAGGGTTTCGCACACCAGTTGGCGCACCAATTCTTCATCTTCTACCACCAAAACGGTTTCCGTGCCAAACATAGAGGCAGGTTGTGGCGATGAGGAATCAACCGTTTGTTGTACTTCTTCTACTTTGGGAAAATAAATTTTGAAGGTGGCGCCGTGGTCGGGTTTGCTGTAAACCATGATGTGACCTTGGTGTTGTTTGATGATGCCAAAGACGGTGGCTAGACCTAAGCCGGTGCCCTGCCCTTGGGCTTTGGTGGTAAAGAAGGGATCGAAAATACGTTTTTGGGTGGCGGCATCGATGCCGTGGCCAGTGTCGCTTATGGCTAGCATGACATAGGGCCCCGGAGCCAGATTGTCGGTGTGTTTTTTGACATAGGTTTCATCTAAGAAGGCGTTGGTGGTTTCGATAGTGAGCTTGCCACCGGTAGGCATCGCATCGCGAGCGTTGATGACCAAATTCATAATCACTTGCTCAATTTGGCTTTGGTCAGCTTTGACGAGAACCACATCAGGGCCAAGCACGGTTTGTAATTGGATATCTTCACCAATCAAGCGTTGCAGCATTCTTTGAAAGTTAGCAATAACGCTGTTAAGGTCGAGCAAGCTGAGTTCTAAAAGTTGTTGACGGCTAAAGGCCACAATCTGGCGGGTGAGGTCGGCGGCGCGGTTGGCGGCTTTTATGACGACGGTTAAATCGGCATACAGTTGGCTGGTGGGATCTAACGCGGCCAGGTTTAATTCGATATAGCCGATAATCGGGACCAGCAGGTTGTTGAATTCGTGAGCAATGCCCCCGGCCAACTGCCCAATGGACTCCATTTTCTGAGCATGATAAAACTGAGCCGTGAGCTGTTTGTTTTCGGCTTCCAACTTCTTGCGCTCAGTGATGTCTCGAGCGAGAGAAAGACGCAACTGTCGATCACCTTGCCAAAACGGACGGATGCGGACTTCAACCGGGAACACGGTGCCATCTTTCCGCCGGTGCGTAGACTCAAATTCCACCACTTCTCCGGCGTTCATTCGGATCCTTAACTGCTCATGGAAAGCTGGGTTGGCTCCCGGATCAAAATTATACGGGGACATCCCAATCAGCTCCTCACGGGTATAGCCTAAGCTCTCGCAAGCCTGACGGTTCACATCCAAGATGATGCCCTGGTCGCCATGCAGAAAAAAAGCATCGGTCGCGTGGTCAACAAAGGTCCGAAAGCGGGCCTCACTGGCTCGAAGTTCATCCTCCGCTCGCCGGCGTTCGGTAATGTCGCTGACTACGCCGTCAACCCGAAGGTGATCGGGTGCCAGTTGGGTGACGATGACACTGTCTCGAACCCAACATAGTGTGCCATCGGGGCGTATTGTACGATATTCCTCCTCCTCGCGCTCCGATTGTCTGCTTATAATGCGCTGAAGGGCGGTGAGCAAGCGCGGTTGGTCATCCGGGTAAACGGTACTTAGCCAGCGTTCGGGGTTTTCTAGAAAAAACTGGGGAGGATAGCCGGTTATTTTCTCCACAACCGGCGAGTAATAATTATGCGACCAGTTGCCGTCTTCATCAAGCTCGGCGCTCCAGAGATAGTCTGAAATTGAAGTCGTAACCCGCTGTAATTCTTGGGTTGTATGGCGCAGCCTTTCCGCTGCCTTTTTTTGCTCGCTGATGTCGTGCACGATTTCTAGAAAACGGCCATCAGTCAACCTATGAGTGCTAATTTCTACCGGCAGCAAGCGGCCATCTTGGCCGCGCAGACGCCGTTCTTTCAGGACGTTTTTTCCGGCTCGTATAGCCTCTATCTCCAGTGGGTCTGGCCCCTGATCCTCCTCCGGAATGAGATCGGCCATCGATAGGCTCAATATTTCCGTCCGAGTGTAGCCCAGCATCTCGCAGCCGCGCCGGTTGACCTCAATGTAGCGCCCGTTCGCATCGGCGATAAAGATGCCGTCGGCAGCCTGTTCGAAAAGCACTTGGTATAACTCATTCGAGTCGTGCCGGGGAGGTGTTTCCAGGGTCATATCTTTGATCCTTGGCTATGTATGCATCGTTGCAAACCTACTTTACGTCACAGCGAATTGGAAATCGTCTAAAAGGTCGTATGTGGCGGTTTCAAAGATGACAGACACTCGAGCGTGACTGCCATTGGGGTTTCCAAGATATTTAATTGTTTGTAGTCAAGCAATGGATGAAGGGGCCGTGTAACGGGGCCATATTATACCATAAATCGGATATGAGGAAATGCTAAAGCTCGCCGGGGCTGATCCCTCAAATGACTTTCTAATTGTACCTGGTCAATGAGCCGTCTTACTTCACCGGCAGCCGGGCCTGCTGCCAGGCGATCATGCCTCCAGACAAATTGATCACCTCCGTAAAGCCTTGATTGGCCAACTGTTGGCAAGCCGTTCGGCTGCGATTACCTGACCGGCACACACAAACAATCGGCCGGTCTTTGGGCAGCTTGCCGCTTTGCTGCTCCAGGTTGGACAGCGGAATGTGTCGCGTGCCGGGAATATGGCCGTCGTGGCGATACTCCTGATCGGTGCGGACATCGAGCAAGATGATCGATTTGTCATTTTGCATCCGTTGGTGCAGGTCTGACGCGGTAATGTTCTGGATTTTAACAGCGGAGGATGATCCCAGGCCGAATAGTTTTTTCCACATGCGGTTGCTCCGTTTGAATTGAGGGTGAGAAGAACAATTTATGAGTTACGCAGTTCAAAAGGTGACAGTCACTTTTTGTCGAAAATGAACATCCGTTTAGCCTAAACAAGTCGATTTGTCGCGTCTAAGTGACTGTCACCTGGTTCGATATATCTTGTTCAACGTTAATCGTTTACGTGACTACGACTACAATATCTCATTTTAAACCGGCTTGGAAAAAGGTCAAGAAAATAGACGGGTTACAGCGGCGCTACGCTTGCTAGCCCAACTCAACCACCATCTCAGACGCGCCGTTAAGATCGACACCGCCGTTAGTCGAGGTCTCGGCGCTGGCGCTGGTTGTGGTCGAGTCGCCTGGGATTTTTTTGTCGACTCAAAAGCACCTGCCGCACGACACCATCCGAATTCTTGCCAAAAGAACGATTCAACGCGCCAGACCATCCGAATTTTTGCCAAAAGAACCATTCGCCGGGTAGGAACATCCGAATTCTTGGACAAAACCAAAATCG
>JAGRCC010000999.1 GCA_020433785.1 Anaerolineae bacterium | reverse complement strand
GGTACGAACCATTTTTCGGCGGTACGGATCGTTCGGGGGCCGGTACGGACGATTTTTTAGCGGTACGAACCATTTTTCGGTGGTCGGAACGGCTTGGCGGCCGGTCGGAACCATTTTTTCGACGGGGAAGGAATTGTTCCAAGCCGTAACCGTAGGGCAAGTCGCTGACTTGGCCCCACCCGGACAAATTAGCGATTTGTCCTACGAACCTTATTATCAAAACGAGCTAACTGCCCGTCTTCCCCAACAACGCCGCCAACCGCGCCACTTGAGCCGAATGGACCACGGCCAGCACTTCATCGGCGGGTTTAATCACAACATTGCCCCGGGGAATTATCAACTGCCCGTGCCGGATGATGGCCGACAGCACGCACTCGGCCGGCCAATCGACATCACAAATGGCCCGATTGGCGGCGATGCTGGTCGGGTGGACCGTTTCCTCAACCAAGCTATACTGACCCTTGCGCAGCTTTAGCAGGGTCATCATATCGCCCAGCGACATTTGTTCGGCAATCAGATGCGCCATCAAATCGGCCTGATTGACAGCCACATCCACCCCCATCTGGGGAGTAAACAGCCAGGCATTGCCGGGATGATTGACCCGAGCGACCACGCGAGGCACGCCAAACTCAAAGCGGGCCAGGCTGGTAATGACCAGGTTCGTCTCATCGGCCCCGGTTACGGCGGCCACGACATCGGCTTTATAGATGCCGGCCGCCTCCAAGACATCCGGATCGGTGCCGTTGCCGTAGAGCCAGACCTCGGCAGGCAAATGGTGCGATCTGGTGGAATTCTCGTGCGGACGCAGCTCGATGACCTTGAGTTGATGCCCCTGCGACAACAACAGCGAGGCCAAATGCGCCCCGACGTGACCGCCGCCGACTATAATTACGTTCATTGTCCTACCTCCTTAAACCAAGCCCAACAACGCCTTGAGTCGATCGCCAGAAGCGGCTAGTAGGGCCAGATGCAGCCAATCGCCCCGTTGCAGTAGAGTGCCGCGCGTCGGCAAAAACGTCTGCCCGCCCCGGGTGACCGCTACCACGTGGATTTCGCCCGGCACGGTCAGATCGTTGATCGTGCGGCCGATGAGCAATTGCGGCACTTCGGTGTCAACCAGATCGACCTGCCCGTTGCCGATGCTGGCCTCATTAGCCAAGGGAAAATAGGACAGCAGCTCGACAATGCGATTGACTTCCCAAGCCAGCGGCGTGACCGTTTGCAACCCCAATCGGCGATAGATATCGGCCTTACGCGGATCGAACAACCGGGCGATGACTTTGGGCACCTTGTAGAATTGGCCGGCCAGCCGGGCCGTGACCACATTGACTTCGTCGCTGCCGGTCACAGCGGCCAGACCGTCGGCCTGCTTGATGCCGGCTTCGGTTAAGATCGTCCGGTCAAACCCCACGCCGTGGATGGTTCGGCCCCTAAAGCTTGGCTCCAGGCGCTCGAAAGCATGGCGGTCAGTGTCAATGACCACAACCGTATGGTCGCGTCGATCTAAGGTTTGGGCCAGGCCCGATCCCACCCGGCCACAGCCGATGACAATAAATTTCATCATGATCCTCCATCTCTCTGTCGATCAGGTGACAGTCACTTTTACGCCTAAATATGGTGCGCCATTGACAGAACCTGCTCAACACGTAGGATGCTAAGTGACTGTCACCTTTCAGTCACGTTAATAGTATGCTGCGTACGCCAATTTAGCAGCGCCTTGCGAATTTCATCGAGCACCAACAAGGCCGGTGTCCAGGCAAATAAGAACAGCCAGTTTTCAACCGGGAAGGACGCGGTGCCGATCAGGCTATGCAAAAACGGCACGTAGACGATGAGCGCAATGAAAAATAGTTCGGAGGCGATGCCGATCCAGATCAGGCGGTTGTTGAACCAGCTAATCTTAAAGGCGGAAATGCGCTCGGTACGGTGGGCAAACAAATTGCCGATTTGGGTGGTGACCACCGCCGCCAGGGCCATCGCTGTGGCCGCGCGATAAAGTTCTCCGCTGGCCGGCAGGTCTAACCACTGCCCCCAGTAGCCGCTGGTCCAATACATATAATAAAAGGCCGCCATGGTCGCCAGAGCTTGCACCGGCCCCAGCCAGGCATAGGCCCGCATCAGCAGCGATCGGGTGATGACGTGTTCCTTAATCGGGCGCGGCGGGCGATCCATTACGCCCGGTTCGGGTTTTTCCGCGCCCAAGGCCAGCGCCGGGGCCATATCGGTACACAGGTCAACGGCCAGAATGTGCATCACGTTGAGCGCCAGCGGGATCCGGGCGCGGCTGAAGGCGAACAGAATGAACGGCACCGCTTCGGGCGTGTTGCTGGTGAAAATGTACGAGGTAAACTTCTTGATATTAGCATAGACGGCCCGGCCTTCTTCAACCGCGTTGACAATCGAGGCGAAGTTGTCGTCGGTCAGAATAATGTCGGCGGCCTCTTTGGAAACGTCGGTGCCGGTCATGCCCATCGCCACCCCGATATCGGCCTTCTTTAGGGCCGGGGCATCGTTGACGC
>JAGRCC010000998.1 GCA_020433785.1 Anaerolineae bacterium | reverse complement strand
CGATCCAGGTAAACGCGGGCCTCTTTAGGGTTGGACACATAATCTAAATGATTTAGGCTCCAAATGAAATAAATTTCCGCTTCCAGGTCGGCCAAGGCCGGATTTGACTGGGTCAAAGCAAGGGCACGTTCGATACTGGTCATTATCTCGTCTAATGTATTTATTGAGTTGAGTAGCGAAAGGTGTTTGACCCGTAAAAAGGCGAGGAGATCCGGTATGGTCTCGGTTTGGACCTCTACGGCATCGATAGCCAATTGTAGCAACTGCACGCCCTCAAAATCCAGCCCCTCGTGAACAAGGAAGGCCACCAAGCCCGCCGTACTTGACCGCAGTTGCTCCCAGGCCGAGGTTTCGACCGCCCAGCGCCAGCTCTGACGGATGTTATCCAGTTCTGAGCGCAGCATCGCGCCGACTTGGGCGGCATGGATGCCTGTTAGACGGTCGGCTTGCTCCTGTAACAAAGTGAGAAAATAGGTGCTATGGTGGCTTTGGGCTTGTTTCGCTGCTGCCGGATTCTCATTCAGTTTGCGGAGAGCCAGTTGGCGTAGGAGTTCGTGCATAGCATAGTGGCCATCGCCGCTGCTCCGCAAAAACGATTTGTAGCGCAGGCGAGTCAGCACCAGCGGCGAGGCGCCGGTTACGCTTTGCGCCGCGGCCAGGGTAAAGCCGCCGCGAAAGACGGCCAGTTGGGGCAAAACCGCTTGTTCAGCGGGCGTTAACAGTCGCCATGAGTGTTCAAAGACAGCCGCTATATTGCGATGCCGGGGCGAAATATCGCGTAAGTCGGTTTCTAAAAGATCGAAGTCTTTGGTCAGTGAAGCGGCAATTTGGCTGACCGAAACGTCTCGCACCCAGGTGGCGGCCAATTCAAGACCCAGCGGCAACCCTTCCACCAGGCGACAAATTTGGACGACATGGCCCAGAGTGGCTTCTGACAACCCAAACGTTTTGTTGAGGCGATGGGCCCGGTCGGTAAAGAGGCGGACGGCGGCATACCGGGCCGCGTCCGGGTCGTTATCCGTCTTGGGGTAAGGCAGGCCGTGCAGACGAAACAGATCTTCCGCCTGTGCGTTGAGCCGTTCTCGTGAGGTGACCACCAACACGATCTCCGGCGCGGCCTGGAGCATATCAAGCAGCAATTCGGCCCCGCCGTCGATAACATGCTCTAAATTGTCCATAATCAGCAAAAGCTGCTTATCGCTCAGGATCTGCATAATTTCGGTTTGAGGCGATTCGGCGCCGGCCCTGAAGGTGACGCCCAAGGCTTCGGCCACTGCCGCCGGAATTTCGGCGGCGGTCGGTACGCCATCCAGCGGCACAAAAAAAACGCCGTCCCGAAAGACCTCCTTCTGGGCGTGGACCGCCTGGATGGCCAGACGGGTTTTGCCGATGCCGCCCGGCCCCACCAGTGAGATCAGCCGGCTGGTTCGCCCGGCCAGCCGCTGGCTCAGTTGGTCAAGCTCCTCTTCCCGGCCAATGAAGGGTGTGGTATTTTCCGGCAGGACATAGCGACGGGCGGCGGGCCGAACGGACCCGGACGGCTCGACGTCAGAGGGGGCCATTTCGAGTGTGCCTGCCTGAATCTCCTGCCGCAGCAGCACCGTTTCGGCCTCCGGCTCCACGCCCAATTCGGCCTGCAAAATCGCCTCGCAGGTTAGAAACTGATTCAGGGCGGCGCTGCGCTGCCCTTGAGCATACAACGCCCGCATAAGCTGCCGGTGGGCGCTCTCATGCAGCGGGTCCAGCTCGATCTGGCGGCGGGCATACCCGGCCGCCTCGGCCATATGACTGCTTTGGGCCGTCGCATCAGCTAACTGCTCTAACTGTTTGAGGGCCTGCACATGCAGCCGCTCCCGCCAGACAAACAGCCACTCTTCAAACGCCAAACACTCTTCCAGGAAAAAGCCCGCTAAAAATTCACCCTGATACAAGGCCAGCGCTTGTTTGAGCGTGGCTTGACACGCTTGACAGCCGGACAGAGTAGGGTGAGGGTGAGCCTCGGTTTGTTTGATGCCAGCCAGAAAGTGATCGACATCGAGCCAGAATTGGTCGGTGGGGTTGAAGGCCACAGTGTGACGGGTGGTTTCCAGTAGATCGTTGCCCCCCAGATACTGCTTCAGCCGGGACAGGGCCACCCGCAAATTGTTGCGCGCATCGGCCGGAGGCAGTTCAGGCCAAAACAAGCCGACCAGGGCATCGCGGCTGTGGGGCTGGTTGGCCTCGACCGCCAGGTAAGCCAGCAGCCCTTGCTCTTTGCGGCGCGGCTCTTTGGCCGGGGAGGCAACCGGATGATGCAGTTGCCAGGGGCCGAGCAGCGACAATTTTATCAAGCCAGAGGAATGTTCCATTACCGTATGTCTTTTAATCTTACTTTGGGTAGGTATCTGGCAGTATAGCATAAATTTGGTAGGCCACAAGCGCATAAGATTGGGTACAGCAATAAAGGTGACAGTCACTTTTGAAGAGATAAAGACTTTGTTTCCATTGATCAGATGGGGGTTTTTGACCAAGTGACCGTCACCTTGTCGCTAGCACATGATGAGGCTGGTAATGATGGGGTAATGGTCGGCTTTTATTATGGAGTAAATCAAGGAACAACAATACTTATGTCAGAAAAGCCGGGTATTTATAAATCATTCTTAATCCGCATCTGGAGCGATAAAGCCGGCTCAAAGCGGCGGGTGATGGTCGCGCCCGTCGATGGGGCCGGTCAGCAACTTTATTTTGCCAATCTCGATGACTTGATGATTTACCTGCTGCAAGAGATGGAAGAACCGGCGAAAGGAGGGACGCACAATCAAGCCAGTTGAAGGTTAAACGGCAATAACCAAATCAAACATTCTAAAATTACTAAAGGAGAAAAATCATGTTATTCGTGGCATTACTTGAAGTTAAAGGATCCAGCGCTCCGGCCGAACGAATTGCGCGGCGGGCAGAGTGGCAGTATCCGGCCGGCGTAAAGGTCATTGGTGAATACTGGCTGCAAACCGATGGGTATTCCGTCATTTCGATTATGGAAACCGATGATAACGCCGATATCTTTGCCATCTCATCTCAATGGGGCGATGTCTTTAACGTCAAAGTTTCCCCGGCGCTGACGGCCGAGCAAGGGCTTCAGTTAGCTCAAAAAATGATGCAGGGCTAAACCCTGGCCGGGTGGTTAACCACGAAGGTCTATGTAACCCAAGTTGCCACCCATTACACCTGACAGATTTTGGGATTACCGTTCAGAGAAAAATCAGGCAAATTAGGACAATTTAGCCGGCTTAAGGCCCGTTTGAAAACCTGTCAGGTTTTGTTAACA
>JAGRCC010000997.1 GCA_020433785.1 Anaerolineae bacterium | reverse complement strand
CTTGATGCATAATTAGAAATTAACCGCTTCGGCTGTGGCGATGCCGTTCGTACGACCGGGGTAACTCAGCCACGTCATGGCGATGTTGAGTTCATTGATAATATTTGCCGCTTCAATTCTCGTACCGTTCTCTAATTCTATCGTGCCGGTGGTGTGAGCATCCTCGATCAGGGTTAGATCGTAGCCGCGGTCCAATGCCCCATAGGCTGTGGCCCGAATGCACCAGTTGGTCGCCGCTCCGGCCAGCACAATGTGGGTCGCACCCAGTTGGGCCAGTTCTTGCTGAAGCCGCGTATCCTCAAAGGCCGAGTTGAACTGCTTATGAATGAGCGGCTCACCCTCCGCCGGAGACAAATCCGGGACTAACTGCCACTCCGGGCTGCCGTAACGCAGCTCCTGATCCGAGTGTTGCACCCATATTACGGGGACGTCACTGGCCCGCGCCCGCTCCACGGCCCGCGAGACATTCTTGGTGATCCGTAGAGCATCCCAAGCTTCGCTCATCACGCCGATCTGCACGTCAACGATCAGCAGTACTCTTTTGTTCCCTTCGCGCACGGTTGCCATTGTTTACTCCTTAATGCGCTTGTTGTATGGCGGTGCTGTCCTTTGAACGTTATACGCTTCTACTTTCTATTTTTTTATCGGCTCATAGTAAAGCGCTACGGCACCGCACCCAAATCTTTTTGTTTTCAAGAGTGTAAGGTCAACTTTATCTTTGATGTCTTTAAATAATGTCAAGCCGCTTCCTAAGATAATGGGTTGAAGGACAAGCTGGTATTCATCAATTAAGTCAAGCTGCGTTAAGGCTACGATTAAACTTGGGCTGCCCACTAAAATCTCTTTACCGGGTTGGTGCTTGAGATCTAAAACCTCTTCTTTAATATCGCGTTTTGCTATCCTTGCCGTTTTCCAATCTACATCTTTCAGGGTGCGGGAAAAAACAACCTTTGAAATAGTGTCTATGGTAACGGCAAATTCATCTATGGCTTTGTTGCCGGTCGGATTTTCTACCACAGTTAGCCAATATTCCATAAGCTGGTAGGTGATCCTTCCAAATAGAATGGTGTCGGCACTACGTAATAGCGCACTAAAATGTTGATGTGTTTCCTCATCTGCAATCCCTGCCGTGTGGTCGCAAAACCCGTCAAGTGTCATATTGATTGTTGCGATGATTTTTCTCATATATTTTTCCTGTTTGTTTCTGGCAGAAAGTTTCAAGTTAGCTCGGTTGTCAAGCCATATAACAGTGTATTAACCTCAGTTCGGAGTTGAGGAAAATGGACAGAATTAACAGGATTTATAAGATGAAATTAAGTAGAAATCTTTTCAATCTTGTAAATTCTGTCTAATTAGCGAACTCAGATTATTATAAAAACCGTCATATCTGATGCGTCTGTCTTAACTTCACAATACGAGATAACTTATGTGCTTTTCGTCGATGGTAGTCCATAACCGCCAACCGGCTCGGTTATGGTGGGGGCTTCGAAGTTGGCGATGAGGGGGCGAGCTTGGGCGATGGCCTGCTGCACCGCAGGCAGCGATAACGACGCGCGATGGCTTTCTTGGCTGTCCCACACTTCCGTAATCCAGATAGCGTTGGTGTCAGCCGGGTCTTTGGCGATGATATAGCTGATACAGCCCGGCATTTCGGTTGTGCTGTCCAGTAAGATGTCGATCAGCGCATCACGCTGATCGGCTGCTGCGATCATTTTTCCAATTAATCCGTACATTTTCTGTCTTCTCTTTTCGGTATGAAGTTACGAGTTATGTAAGAGTCTAACACTACTTTCATCACTCCTCCGTGCGCTCAGACAAAATAGCAGATGATAGAGAAGCTCCTTTCACCTGCAACCGAAGGCCTCGACGTTTCCAACTGGGAGGATATGTTGTTATGCCGGTGTAAGGAATGATTTCTGCAATAGGCTTACCGTGTCGAACAATAATGTAGGTCTCCCCTTTTTCGACATTAGACAACAAATGAGACGCTTCTTGGCAAAATTGAGTAATAGTAACCGTTCTCATTATTTTTCCTTTATGCACTATTGCTTCAACGTACACAACGCTTGCCGAATCTCGCCCAGATGATAAGCCGTATGGACAATACTGGCGATGACGCCGCCGATGAGTCGTTCGTTTGACCATTCGGTGGTTTCGTCGATGAAGGTTTTGATCCGATCATAGCGCTCGCGTAACTCTGACTTGATGGCCTCCCACTCATCGGGCGAAACGGCGTTTGTCTCGCGCCAAATCTGGCCCCAGTCCTGCTTTTTGAACTCCTGGGTTCGCAGCGCTTCTTCGATAACCTGTAGGTAAAAGGCCACATGTTTCACCTGCGCGGCCAGGGTAGCGCACTGGCCGCCCACCGGTATCGACGCTTCCTCTGCGGAAATCGTCGCCAGGGTTTCAAACATGGAAGTGCCTTTATCGAGAAAATAGCCCTGTACATTGTCGAAGGTTTCGTCGAGCAGCCCGTAAATCGATGAGGTAAAATGCTCGGCCTGAATTTGAGATGACATAGGGTCTCCTTAGAGAGTGTTTTATTGAAAAATCGGCTCTTATTGAACAAGTGATAAAACGTAATGGCTGAAAAATCACGTTTCGCGTTTTATAGTGTTACCCACAAAAAAGGATTTGAAAATGGTGACAGAAACGGTTGGTGATGAAGTTGAGGTGATGCTTATTTTAGAACATTTGGTCTTTTTTGTCAATGCTCAGGCAAAGCCGACGGAGTAGAAACACTGAACCACTGATTGAAATATGAGTTACGCAGTTGAAGGGTTCAGGCTTGAAAATCAACCACGAATTGCACGAATTACACGAAAAAAGGATAAAAATTTGTGAAAATTCGTGTAATTCATGGTTAAAAAACTCGAACTGCGTAAGTTATATGATTAACGATTGATATTTCTTATTCCTACTAATCCACTTCTTCAGCCTTGGCATCGACCGCCAAGCGCAGCAGGGCGTTG
>JAGRCC010000996.1 GCA_020433785.1 Anaerolineae bacterium | reverse complement strand
AGCCAGGTCTTGAAAAAGGCCGTTCGGGCCCACATCATCAACAACGGTATTCGGCCCGATGGACGCGACCCCAAGACGGTTCGCCCAATTTGGGGCGAAGTCGGCGTTTTGCCCCGGACCCACGGCTCCGGACTCTTCACCCGGGGCGAAACTCAGGCGTTAACCATTACCACCTTTGGCACGCCTAGAGATGAGCAAAAACTCGATACGCTGGGGCCGCAGGAATTCAAACGCTATATGCACCACTATAATTTCCCGCCTTTCTCGGTGGGCGAAACCGGCCGGGTCGGGTCGCCCAGCCGCCGGTCTATTGGCCACGGCGCTCTGGCCGAGCGAGCGCTACTGTCCGTCATCCCGCCCATTGATCAGTTTCCCTACACCCTGCGGCTGGTTTCGGAAGTGTTAAGCTCCAACGGGTCAACCTCGATGGCCAGCGTCTGCGGCAGCACCCTCAGCTTGATGGATGCCGGTGTGCCGATTAAAGCGCCGGTGGCCGGGACGGCGATGGGGCTGATTCAAGAAGGCGATCAATTTGTGGTTCTGACCGATATTCAAGGTATCGAAGATGCGCTGGGTGACATGGACTTCAAAGTGGCCGGCACCCGGGACGGCATAACGGCGCTTCAAATGGATATCAAGATCAGCGGCCTTCGTTGGGATATTTTGGAGCAAGCTCTGGACCAGGCCTTGGAAGCCCGATTACATATTCTGGATAAGATGCATGAAATTATCGCTGAACCGCGGGCGAAGTATTCCCGATATGCGCCGGCGATTACCACCATCCAAATTGATCCGGATAAGATTGGTAAATTGATCGGCCCCGGCGGTAAAACCATCCGGGCCATTCAGGACGAAACCGGCGCTAAAATCGATATCGATGACGACGGCACGGTCTTTATTGCCGCCAATGATCAGGAGTCGAGCGCTCAGGCTTTGGCTTTGGTCAAGTCATTTACCGAACAGGCCGAGTTAGGCAAAATTTACACCGGCAAAGTGGTCAGAACGGTCGATTTTGGTGCTTTTGTCGAAATTTTACCCGACACCGATGGACTGGTGCCTATCTCGCAGCTGGCCGACTATCGCGTTCCCACCGTGGAAGATGTGGTTCAAGTTGGAGACGAGATTATGGTCATGGTGACAGATATCGATGATGCTGGTAAAATTCGTTTATCGCGCCAGGCCGTTCTGGAAGGTTGGAGCCTTGAAGAAGCCCGCCAAAACGACAAACGGGTTAGCGGCGGTGGTCGCAGCGGCGGCGGTGGTCGTAGCGGCGGCGGTGACCGCCGTGGCGGCGGTGATCGGCGCGGCGGTGGTGGTCGCAGCGGCGGCGGTGGTGGTGGTGGCAATCGTTCCGGCAACCGAGATCGCGATCGGGATCGGGGCCGGCGTAATTAAGATTGAATGACGATAGCACATTTCTCAATCTGTTGGTCTGGTGTATAATGCTCGGACTTAACAAGGATGAGTAATTAGTTATGGTGGAGAAGTCTATGTATTCTGAGCAGTATAATTCGGAAGGGTATCACGTTGAACCCGAAGTTGAACCCGAAACCAAACCTTCATTTCTTACCAGGATACTGCATTTAGTTCGAGAAACTTTAGAAACCATTGTTCCAGCAATTCTCATTGCGCTGTTAATTAATTTGTTTATGGCGCAAGCTACTCGGGTCTACGGCCAGAGTATGGAACCTAATTTACATACAGACCAACGATTGATTGTGGAAAAGTTATCGTATAATCGATTTTTTCGCCAATATTTCCATACCGATGGCCCGCAGCAAGGTGATGTTGTGGTTATCCGGGTGGACGAGCAAAATGATGAACTCCTCATAAAGCGAGTTGTCGGTTTGCCCGGAGATGTGGTAGAGATCCACGATGGCCAAGTTTTTGTTAATCATCAGCCGCTCAACGAACCTTATTTGTCATCACTCACTTCCGGTTTTTATGGACCCGTTACCATTCCACCTCTTCACATTTTCGTATTAGGAGATAATCGCAGCTTTTCCAACGACTCACGTAATTTTGGGACAATCCCGTTAAAGAATGTCGTTGGAAGGGCATGGCTTTCCTATTGGCCCCCGGAACAGATAGGACTAATCAACTAAGCATCATCAACTCAGTCTCCAACGCCTAACAAATTTGAAATAGAGATGCCGTAGCAGGTGTCTCTTTTTAAATCTATAGAGGAGGAAGTTTGTCATCTGCCCCTAAGTGGACGCCAGAATCTAAGCGGTTTGTCTTTATTGCGTGTGTCATCTTAATCGCGCTGGCCGTGTGGCGCTTTAGTGTGGTTTTGGCTCCGCTTATTGTGGCTGTCATTATTGCCTATTTGCTTAACCCCGTAGTTAATTGGGTCAGTCGGCGGAGTCGTCTTAGAAGAAGCGTTGTCGCCGCGATTATCTATATCGGCTTCCTCTCTGTATTGATTTTAATCCCAACCCTGTTAGCCCCCTTACTGGTCCAACAACTTTCCAATCTCGACTTTAACGTTCAAGGCTTATCTGATGAGCTAGACGACGCCATGGGCAGCAAAATAAACGTCGCCGGCCTTGAGTTCGATATTCCTTCTCTAGTGGGACCTGTCGCCGGGAGTTTGGACAGCATTTTTTCACCGCTGGCCGCCTGGGCCGCTAATTTGGCGGTGGGCATTGCCGGTGGATTTATTTGGGCCATCTTTATTTTTGTAGTGGGTTACTACATTTTAGTTGACGCCAATCGATTTAGCGCTTGGGTTGATAGTTGGATTCCGCCCGATTATCATGAAGAATTTAAGCAGCTCCGGCGTACAATAGATGGGGTTT
>JAGRCC010000099.1 GCA_020433785.1 Anaerolineae bacterium | reverse complement strand
TGATGTCGCCGTTGGGCAGCACCACTTGGAGGGTCAACACCATATCCTCGGCCTTGCCGTACTTAGTCGAGATCGTGCCGGAGCCACGCGCGGCCAAATAGCCGCCTAATGTGGCCGAATGAACTGACGCCGGGTAGTGAGGCAGCATAAAACCGTGTTCGTTCAGGGCGCATTCCAAATCGAAACCGTTGATCCCGGCTTGAGCTGTGACCGTTTGCGACTGGGGATCGATGTCGATGATGCGGCTGAGGCGTTTGAGATCGACGGTGATGCCGCCGTAAACCGGCACGATACCACCCTGCGTACCGGAGCCGCCGCCCCAAGGAATCACCGGAATCTTATAGACATTGGCCAGCCGCACCACTGCTGATAGCTGCTCGACCGTTTCCGGCAGGACGACGAAATCGGGCAGCGGCGGCAGTTCGCCCCGGTCGATGAGCAAACGCGGCACCCAGAAGTAATCGACGCCATAAATGGTGCGGTCGGCTTCTTCGGTGAGGACGTACTCCGGCCCGACAATGCCGGCCAATTCGGTTTCAATCATCTGACTCTGTAATCGATGCACAGTGGGGTTTTCCTTATTAATACTGGAAGAACCGCTTAACCATGTTTTCTCTGACATTACGGATATGATCAAGCGTAATTTGTTTGGCTTTTTCACCCTCACCGTTGAGAATAGCCTGGACAATCTGGAGATGTTCAACCGTTCCTTCAATGAGATACTGTTCGGGGACGTGCTCATCGGCAGCCTGGGTGAAGATGCGATTTCTGGCCTGCATCACCATTTCGCCGAGGAGATGATTGGGGCAGGCGTTACATAAGGTTTCGTGCCATTTGATATCGGCTTTTGACCAGCGGGGCCGGTCGCCGGCTTTGGCGGCTCGCTCCATTTCGTGAGTTAAACTGAGCATTTTGGTCTTTTCTTCGGTGGGCATGGCTTCGGCGGCCAGGCGCACCAGTTCCGGTTCGAGCAGTTCGCGGACGTGAATGGCATCAAAAACATCCTGAATAGATGGAGCGGCGATGGTAATCGCCCGACCGGGAATAACCTGCACCAGACCCTCTTTAGCCAGTCGCTGTAGCGCCTCGCGGACAGGGGTGCGGCTGATGCCTAAGGCTTTGGAGAGCCGTGTTTCGGATAGGGGTTCGCCCGGCTGCAATTGGGCGTGTTTGATGGCTTCATACAATCGCTCGTAGGCAGCTTCGCGTAATAAGCGTGAATTGGATCCATCAATTTTGCCTTTAGCGGACAGATAATCTTCCAACTTGCTCATGCCATCAACAGTCATATTGCCTCGAATTGGATTCGCTGATCTACTCAGGGTAACTCGTATTAGAGCTGTATACCGTATGTATGGAGAGATAATACGAGTAGTATTGGTTTTTGTCAAATATATTTTGTCAAATGTTTTATCTGGGTGTATAAATAGGACCACGTATCAATCAATCAAAGGAGATTTTAGCTATGGTTAGCGGTAAAGATGAATCGAGCAAACTACAACGAAAGTTAAAGTTTGGCCAGATCGGTGGCGGGCGGGACTCGTTCATCGGGGCGGTACACCGCCGGGCGGCCATTTCCGATGGATTTACTGAATTTGTTGCTGGGGCGCTGTCGAGTGATCCGGGCAAAGCCAAGTTATCAGGTCAGGATCTGTTGTTAGAGCGCGTCTACGGCTCCTGGCAAGAGATGCTGGAAAAAGAGAGTGCGCTGCCTGATGGCGAGCGCATCGATTTTGTTAGCATTGTCACCCCCAATCACGCCCACTTTGAACCAGCCTTGGCTTTTGTCGAAGCCGGGTTTAACGTCGTCCTCGACAAGCCGATGGTTCACAGTAGCGAGCAGGCGCAGAAATTGATCGAGGCCGTGGAAGAAAATCAGGTGGTGTTTGGCGTCACCTATAACTACACCGGTTATCCGATGGTCAAAGAAGCCCGTGACTGGGTGCGCTCCGGCAAAGTAGGTGAGATCCAGCGGGTGGTGGTTGAGTATCCTCAGGATTGGTTGCTGAATAAGATTGAAGATGCCGGGGCCAAACAGGCCGAGTGGCGCACCGATCCGGCTCGATCCGGGATTGCCGGCGCTGTTGGCGACATCGGTTCGCACTGCGAGAATTTGATGAGTTATATTACCGGCCTGGAACTCGACGCCGTCTGCGCCGATTTGAACACGTTTGTGCCCGGCCGACGGCTCGATGATGATGGCAGCGTCTTGCTGCGCTTCAAAAACGGGGCGCGGGGCGTTCTGTGGGTGTCGCAGATTTCGACGGGCGAAGAAAATGGGTTGAAGATTCGGGTCTATGGCACCAAGGCCGGCCTCGAATGGCAGCAGGAACATCCTAACTGGCTCTACATTAAATCTCAAGGCGGCCCGACCCAGATCTATAAACGGGGCAACGGTTATCTGAGCGAGGCTGCCAACCGTTCGACTCACTTGCCGTCCGGTCACCCGGAAGCTTTCTTTGAGGCGTTTGGCAATATCTATATGAATATCACCGACACCATTCGAGCCCGGTTGTCAGGTCGAGAACCTTCCGAATTGGAGTTGGATTTTCCGACGGTGTACGATGGCGCCCGCGGCGTGCAATTTATCGAGAAAGTGGTGGAAAGCAGCCAGAGCGCCCAAAAATGGGTGTCGTTTTAATCGATGAGAGGTAGCCTGACCAAAGCCGGGGTATACTCCCGGCTTTTTTATTGATAGTCCCTTCTTGAAATGAGTATTGACTGTTTTGAAAATGGACTATATTATTAGGGGCATGTAACCCAGCTGCATATTCACTGGACGCAGGACATTATTAATCGATCAAAGGTTATGGTGCGCAGCTCGTAATTACGGGTAAAGTTTATGGCTCGAGAGTGGGACCAACAGCGGTTACAACGTTACATCGACGAGGGGGTTGAAGAAAGTCTAACGCTTGACTACAAAGCCGGTGATGCAGTGCTCAAAAAAAATGGCCGGGCGAAAGAGATCGCCAAAGATGTGTCGGCTATGGCCAATTCGGCGGGTGGAGTGATTATTTACGGAATCCGCGAGCATGAAGTGTCTGAGTTAAAGCATCGACCGGCGGCCTTTAGCCCGGTTGACCGGCGTGAGTGTTCTAAGGAGACGCTTGAGCAAATTATCAGCAGTAATATTCAACCACGTATTAGCGGCATTATTATTTCCCCGGTGTCGTTAAACAGTGCTCCTACGCATGTCGCCTACGTCGTTTCAATTCCACAAAGCGATACCGTTCATCAGGTCAGCAGTACTAATCGTTATTATAAACGCTTCAATTTTGAGTCGGTGCCGATGGAAGATTATGAGATTCGGGATGTCTTGAATCGAGCGGCTCATCCTAAAGTTGAACCGCGCATTGGCCAGATGGAAGTGGAACAAACCGAGGGCGGGTGGATCTGGTCTATCCCGATTTTCGCCAAAAACGAAGCGATGGCTGTGGCCAAAGATACGGCGATGACCATCGAGTTTTTAGATATGACCGATGATCATCAATTGACCGCTGAAAAATTTGTGATTAAAACGCAGTCCCAACCCAGTCAGCACGATATGTATATTTCTTCGTTTGCCGAGGCGATTCATCGCGGCCTGAATAAGTGGTTTGGTACGTTTCGAGTGACAATTCGCGAACCACAATCGCTGCAAATGCGAATTCAGGTTTTTTCAGATGGGATGCGGGCCAAATGGTGGCTGGCGCAGCTCAATTTTGGCCCGACCAGTGCTACGGTTCAGGTATTAGATGACGGGTATTTGTATTGACGTCCAAAATCTCAGCCACCAGCGAATTAAAACGGGCTGCGGCTTTTTCCATTTGTGCCGAAGTAGGGGTCGTAAATTCGGGAATAGTTCTGTCGGGCAGCAGTTGAGGCGCCAATTTATGCACCGCTCGGAAGGCTCGATCCAGGGTTTCTTTGTTGCTGGCCGGATGGTGTAAAACCAATGTTAGAATGTCAACCGCCTGCTCCTTTTCTTCCTCAAGAGCCAGGCAAACAGCTATTCCTCCCAGAGCGCTAAGGGCTAGCGGCAGCGCTTTGATATCTGTGGCAATATCCAAACTTTCCCGATAATACGCTTGGCTGGTTTGATAGTTACCCAAGGCCTCGTAAACATGGCCAAGGTTGTTTAACGAGACCGCGATACCTCGGGGGAAACCTATCTCTCGCCGTAAAGTCAGGCTTTCCTGTAAATATTTTTGGGCGACAGTATAGTCGCCCTGGAGGTAAGCATTGTAGCCCAAATTATTTAAGGCCACGGCAATCCCCTGCTTGTTGCCGATGGCTTTATAAATCGACAAGCTTTCGGTGAGCAGTGCCTCAGCATCGTGTTGATGCAGCGAACTGCCGGCATGATAGGCCAGATGACTCAAGGTCCAGGCGATGCCCCACTGGTTTTGGGTTTCACGGTACAGGTCTAAACTTTCTTGCAGGAAGCGGTTGGCTTCGGCCGAGTTGCCTACTTCGCCAGCTAAGATACCTAAATAGTTAAGCGCAACGGCTAAATTTTTTCGATCGTTTAAATTTTGCAGTAGTTCAAGGCTTTGCCCCAACAGGTATCTGGCCTGCTCATAAAGTCCCTGGCGCAGGAAAAACCATCCCAAATAGGTGAGGATGCGCCCCATTAGCGATTTTTGGTCCGGATCTGAGCCATCGATCACGACCTCAGTAGCCCGACCAAAGGCTTCAACACCCTCTTGAAACCAACTGTACATAGCGTAGAAGTAGCCTAAACTTTCCAGCGCATGGCTAATTTCCTTGATTTTGCCTTGTGTGACTGCCCAATGCCAGGCAGTTCGAATATTTTCAATTTCCCTGGCAATTTCGCCCAGAATTTCTTCTTGATCGATACCTTTAAGCCGGGTTTCCCGTTGCTTTAAAAAGGTAGTATAATAGGCGCAGTGACGATCCTGAACATCCCGTTCCTCTTGCCAAACATCATTCAACTTCTCAGCCGCATACTGTCGTAGTAGTTCATGCATTTCGTATCGGCCAAAAGCATTTCTCGTTAACAATGACTTATCGACCAGAGCGGTAATCAACATCAATCTTGCTTCTGCGACCCATTCGATAGCGTCTCGCTGACCTCCACCTCGAAAAACCGATAATCGACAAAAAACCCGCTTCTCTTCGGTAGCAAGAAGCTGCCAGGAATGCTCAAAGACGCCGCGCAGCGTCCGGTGCCGTGGTGGTATATCACGGAGTGATGTGGCCAAAAAATCGAGATTTTTGTGGGCAGCGTACATCTGCTCTATCTCGATGGTGATCTCCCGGCAAGACAGGACCCGCACCCAAGCAGCGGCCAGTTCAATGGCCAGTGGTATGCCTTCCAGAAGACGACAAATGCGAGCGATATCACGTTTGTCTTGGTCAGTCAGGGTTAGGTTGGAGTTAATGCGGTGGGCGCGTTGTAAAAATAGAGCCACGG
>JAGRCC010000995.1:482-1713 GCA_020433785.1 Anaerolineae bacterium | reverse complement strand
CACCTCCACGTGGCTCAAAATATTTCTCGCCGGTCGTGGGGTCGGTTCCTGTGGCCATAGCGGTCAGCAGGTCAAAGTTGACGCCGGAGCCAACCCCAATGGTGTATAAGGTAACGTTTTTATTGGCTGCCTGCTGAGCGTAGTAAATTGAACAGTCGTAAGATTTTTTACCTTGACCAAATTCACCTTGCCACATATTACTGGGAGCCGGGCAGTTGTCATCATCATTGGGCGAACCGTCCGTCATTAGAACCAGAACCCGTCGAGCCGCACCTTGGCGGTCGCAGACACTTTTATCATTTATGCCGGGGGCGCAATTAGAATTAATACCGGTATTGTTAGGGGTTTCCACGCCCAACTCCTCCAACCCTTCCCGCATCCCCTCTGGTATATTTGTTCCATTAGTATTGTCATGGATTTCAACGGTTCTGATCACTTTTGTGTAAGAGATAACGTTTGGCACGGTTGCGTCATAGCACTGCCGAACGCCTTGAGCCGCATTCTTAGTCGCCCATTTGATACATTGCAGTTCAGCCCGCTGCGGGACACCGCTGGTGGTGCCGTTGAACACATTATTTGAATAGGCGACAAAGCCAATCTGGTCAAACTTGGGATCGAGCCGGGCCGCGAAATTTTTGACCGCTTCTTTGGCGCTGCGAATAGGGTCTTCATCGTGGTATAAATCGTTATTCAGTTGATTGGTTGTAGTCAGGACTAGAGTACAGCCAATACCTGTGCCGCCCGCTTGATAATCACCTACCGTTGAATCAGTACTGCTGGTTTTGCAGGAACACTGACTCGGAGAGACTGACTCGCCGCCAAAAACGGGATTACAGACATTGCAGGCTTCCCGGGTTCCGGAACCGGCAGTAGCATCCGGCCCGTGACCACCGTGCTGATTCAACCAGTTTTTAAAGGCCGTTGTAATCCCTGAAGAACTGCCCCGGACTTGACCGCCTTCGTCAATCGTGGTGTTGGCATCACCCCCGGCAAAGTTGGTAAAGACGATTTTATCAACTTGGAAGCCGGCGCTACCCTGGTACAGCCGTAACGTTTGCTGAACCCCACTGGTGGTCGACACCGACCCTAGTTTCAACCAGCGCCACTTGTCACTGTCAGGTAAGCGATAGTCGTTAGACTGATCCAAATTCGAGAAGTCGCGCCCCTGAACATCACTCCAACCACTTCCATCAGCCGGACCGACCTGCCAGAAGATAGCCTTGCGCCATGC
>JAGRCC010000995.1:0-397 GCA_020433785.1 Anaerolineae bacterium | reverse complement strand
GCTCTAATCCAAACATTAGTATCACCACTCCAGTCGGGGGTAAAATCATACTCAACATAAGGAGGGGTACTCGGCGGATACGGCTCACCAAGGGTGTCAGCTACGGACTTCCAGCAAGTCCCGCTTAAGTTAGGGCCGTCGAAACATTCATTGTTATAAGCCGCTCCCTGAAGTTGAGGAAATTCATTAATACTACTCTGGCTGTAAACGGGGAAGGGGTGGGCTCGGATATAAGAACCACGGCCATCGGCGGTATCGGAGGCATCACGATCGGCTCGTTGGATAACCCAGAAGCCTTGCCCGGCCACCCGCCGCTCGAACTGCCAGCCCTGGATAGGCACATCCCGCGAGTAAAGCTCTGCTTCGTGGACAAGATACTTGCCCGTGGAGTGGGAAA
>JAGRCC010000994.1 GCA_020433785.1 Anaerolineae bacterium | reverse complement strand
GCCAGCAGCCGCAGCACATCGGTTTCGCGCTCGGTCAGCGGCTCGATGAGGTCGTCGCCGCCGGGGGTCTGGCCGCGGGCCAGGGCCGCCAGCGCTCGCCCGGCTACGGCCGGCGGCAGCCAGATTTCGCCGCGCCCCACAGCGATGATGGCCCGGGCCAGGTCGGCCACCGATTCATCGCGAGAGATGCAGCCGGTGGCACCGGCCCGCAGCAGCGGCAAAAGCAGGTCGAGGTCGTAGTTATCGACCAGCGCCAGCAGGCCGGCGGCGGGATAGCTGGTATGCAAATGTTGGATGAGAGATAACAGCGGGGGGGGGAAATCGATCAACAGGGTGGCCGGTGAGCCAGAATTAAGATATGGCGTTACCGCCGCCGCCGCATCGACTGCCCCGGTGAGCGTGATATCCGGCTGGTTAGCCAGCAGCGCGGTCCAGCCGGCCCGATAGAGGGTCGCGTGAGCGATAACTATCACTTGAGCGGACTGACGGCCGGACATAGGCGGACCTCGGCAAATGACAATCGGATAAACCCCGCATAGTTCCAAAATGACTTTCACTTGGATTTTGCGTAAGCGGTTCTAGATTTTAGAATTGGCAGTTGACATATCGTAAGAAGCGCGCCCAGATTGTCAAATAAATTATTGTGTGCTTGGCTGCGCGTGAGGCCCATGATCCGAAAGCTGCGCGTCAAACCAGGTATGCAGGGCTGTAACCATCTCCTCATTATCGGTGGTGTAAAGAATTTGGGCACCGTTCTCGATGTCGCTGTATTCCAGATTGATATTTTTATAGCCCATCATAAGCTGATGCAGTCCGGCCATATTTTCGCCGTGGATCATTTGCGGATCGTGGAAGTCGCCATGGCTGAACCGTTCGGCTTCTTCGGCCAGATGCGCCCGGATCAGCTCGATTTGGGCATCGTCGCCATCATCCGAGATGACCTGTTGCAATCCACCATTGTCCATTTTTTCAAAAATGTGGGTGGTACGCTCCAGGTCAAAAGGCATGACGTCCGCCCCGCGATCGGCAACTTCCGCCAGTCGCTCCGGGGCCGCCGGTTCAACCGTATGAGACTGACACCCAACCAAAGCAACTATCACAACCAACATTACGCCTATAAGCTTAAGCAATACCTTTCTCCTTTTGGTCTATGGTTTGTAAAATAATCGTTTAGAAATGAACTATCAATAACTTCCACTCTATCAAAAATGGAGATTAGGAGATTGGGAGATTTTTAAAGCCAATCTCTCAATCTCCTAATCTCTAATCTCCAATTCCCTACCTAATCACCTAACCCACTTGCACCACATTCATCATCCCCGCCTCAGCGTGATAGATGTTGTGACAGTGATGCATCCAGCCGCCGGGATTGTTGGCCACAAAGCGCACGCTGACCAATCCGTGGCTGGGCACAATAACCGTATCCTTGCGCACACCGGTTTGGCCCACTTCAAAAAAATGACCGTGCAGATGCATCGGGTGAGGCATCATACTTTGGTTGCGATAGTTGAACTGCACCGGCTGATCCTGCGCCACGACGATGGCGTCGGTATCGGGCCAAATTTGGCCGTTGATGCCCCACAGCGGCGACCCATGCCCGCCGGAGAGGGTCTGGTCAAATACGACCCGATCATCGGTGGAGTTTGAGGCGGGATAGCGTTCTTCCGGCGCGCCGGCCATTTGAGAGAGATCGTTCCAGCGGATATTTTGCGGCACGTTGTCGCCGCTGTCACGAGAAGCCAGAGCATCGTCATATTGTAGGAGGCCCAGGTTTACGTAATCATCGGCGCTATCCGCCAGGGCATACAACTGCCAGCGGCCGGGGTTATCGGCTGTGACCTCTACATCGTACCGTTCACCCATAGCGATACGCAGCACATCCACCGTGAACGGTTCCACCGGGCGGCCGTCGGTGTGAGTGATGGTCAGCGTGTGACCGGCCAACCGCAGGTCATAGATGGTGCCGCTGCTGCCGTTGATGAAGCGCAGTTTGAGCTTTTCGCCCTTTTTGGCGGTAAGCGGTGCGGTGATCTCAGCCACCTGGCCGTTGATGGTGTAGGCGTCGTACACCGGCTCGACCAGCGGCGCGTTGGGATCATCGGCCGTGGCGCCGCTCATCATATCGCCCATCATGCCACCCATGCCGCCCATCATGCCGGCCATATCGCGGTTGACCATCCGATTAACCGCCGCCGGCCCGCCGCCATCGACAGTGGCCCAATCTTCCAACAGCAGGGTGTATTCGCGATCGTAATTGCCAGGGTTGCTTTTGGGCTCGATGATGAAGGCGCCGATTAGCCCTCGATCAAGCTGATGAGCCACATGGGGATGGTACCAATAGCTGCCGGCCAGCGAAGCCTCAAACTCATACACAAACGACTCGCCGAGCTGTACAGCCGGTTGAGTCATTTTCGGTACGCCGTCCATCGCATTGGGCACGGGGATACCGTGCCAATGAATGGTGGTCGGATCGGGCAAGTTGTTGGTGAGGGTAATGCGCACCCGGTCGCCCTCGGTCACGCGGATTTCGGGGCCAACCGGCAGGCCGTTGTAAGTCCAAGCCTGAAATTCGCCGGTCCCCAGATCGATGGGGGTGACGGCGGTCGTCAGGTTAAATTCTTTCAATGGCAGGCCGCCGGTCAGGCTCGACTGGGGGGTTAGCGTCGGCCCGGTAGTGGCGATAGCCGGGACAGCCGTGCTGCCGGTCTGCGCGGCGGTGGTTGACCGGCACGCGCTCAACAGCGGGCCGCCTAATACCGTCAACGCCGCCGCGCCGCCGACGTAGCGCAAAAAGTCTCGACGAGAGTGTGATTGGGTCAAAATGAAACTCCTTGTATTACTCGTATAGAATGATGGTTCATAGCCAAAGCGCGCGAGGCTAAAGCCATCGCGCTGAAAGAGCAAAGGACGCTAAAGCGCCCTATTTGAGCGCAAACCTAGCCCGAATGGGCTTCGCTCTCTTAGCACGGGTCTTCAGGCCCGTGCTCGGGGAACGGTTTTAACGCCCAATTGTCCGGCGCATTTCGTCGTATTGCGCTCGAGACAACTCACCGCGGGCATAGCGTTGGTCCAGAAGGTCACGGGCTGTACCATGGGGATTTGATCCGTTACCGACGGATGGCCGCGGACCGGCGGGAAACAGCACGGTGATGAGCCAGACGGCCAACAAGATGAACCCTCCCCAGGACAACAACATCCAAATTAAGCCAAAGCCCATCATTTTTCAGTACCTCCTGTAAAGCGGGTTAATACGCCATCTCATCCTATTTGTAGTGTATCTTTTCAACGTGAAGCTTCCTTGAAGCTTGTATAAAGTTTCTGTAAAGATTGATCGGGGTTTCTTTACACAATCTTTAAGAAACTCTTATAAGAACTTCAAATTGGTGGTGTATGATGACCTTCTAAGACAAAATTTATTTCGACGGGCAGGTTGAGAATTGCCGGCGGACAAAACATTTTTAGAAGGATTTTCAAATGACTCAAGAATATGGCTTAAAAACAACTCTCGATGTGGCCTATGAAACCGCCATCGAGCTAGCAACAAGCGCCTTAAAGGCAGAAGGGTTTGGTGTTCTGACCGAAATCGACGTCAAGGCCACGCTCAAGAAAAAACTGGACATCGACTTTCGGCGCTACATCATTCTGGGGGCGTGCAACCCCAATCTGGCCCACCAGGCGCTGCAAACGGAACTCGAATTAGGGCTGCTGCTGCCCTGTAACGTCATCGTGTACGAAAATGACGAGGGGCAATCGGTCGTCTCCATCGTCGATCCAATCATGAT
>JAGRCC010000993.1 GCA_020433785.1 Anaerolineae bacterium | reverse complement strand
AATTCTTCAGGATTATCTATAACAAGTTGTCCGGATTGGTTTCAGATTCCAGCTCCTGATAAAGGCGTGTTGTTTGTCGAAAATCATTATGGATTTAATTATGATGGTCAATTAACGCTAAACGGCGGTTCTGAGGTTAACTTTCCTGCCAAGGAAGGCGATGTTCCCGGTAGAATAGCGATTGAATTAAGCCCTGGACATTACAAATATGTCGCAACAGTGGGCGGGAGATTCGTCACGGAAAATGAGTTTGATATTGAAACGGGTCAAACGTTAATGATGACCTTATATTTTGATTTTACAGAAAGAAAACCCGGTGGCGGTATTGACTCTTCGTGGATGGCCCCAGATGAATGCTTTTAAGTCATTACCCACATCGGCATTCTTTGTTAATACGAAGCTTGACCTATTGAAATCGGCTTGCGACGATCGCGCCATTGCGTCTATCGTGCATAGCTGATGAATGCTCAGGGTAACATTTGGAAATGGTTAAGAATCCAGTAATGCCAACACCCAGGCGTCCAATAACCTTCTGTTCCCACTGCGATATCCTGTTGCTGCCTGAGGCCGCGGCCTGCCCCATCTGTGAACGACCGCGTCCGGTGGAGGAAGCTATCCGCCCAGCTTGGCCGCCCCTGCAGCTTGACAGTGTACCGGTGGCGGCGCCACTGCGGTTGGGGGAGACATTATTCATCGCCACCAATCGGCTCGACGGACACCGTGTGCCCCGGCAGGGTCTGCTGTATCGGCTGACCTTAGCCGGTAGTCATCATCTGTCGCCACTGGAATTTCCGGCCGGACAAATTATTACAGGTACGAGAGCGGTCACGTTTCAAAATTCTGTCGGCGCTGGCTTGGTGCTGACCACAGCCAGCGCTGACCCGGTGGGGAACCTTGGCGCGGTGCTGGTATTTGATGCCACTGGTCGGGAACTCTGGCGCTGGCAGCCAGCGAGCCACACGGTCTCTGCCCCGGCTGTGGCGGATAATACGGTGTGGGTAGTGGTCAATCAAGAGCTAGTGGGGTTAAGTTTAAGCGACGGACTACCATACACCCGCCTTGTGCTGGACTTCCCGCCTCAACGGGAACTGGCCCCTCTACTGTATCAGGAGTTGGCTATCATTCAAAGCGGTCGGCAGTTGATTGGCTTGGAGGTGACGACTGGCCAGCAGCGTTGGCAAACCGACCTGCCGCCTCGCAAACCCTACCGTTTTGCCGGGTCCACTGCCGACGATCAGCGTCTATATTTAGGGGGTAGTGAGGGAGTTTACGCTTTTAACCTCCATAGTGGCCAGCTTACCTGGCATTTTCCCACCAAGCGCACAATCCGGGCTGTTTCTGTAGCAGCCGGCGTAGTCTACGCTGCCGGGCACGACCGGCAGCTTTACGCACTCGACGCTGACAGCGGTAAACTCCTATGGCAAGTACAGGCTGCGGTCGAACGGGTGGAGCTAGCTCCCCCGCTTATTCTAGCCGAGCCGCCGCTGGCTGTGGTTGTGGATCGCAAGGGTAACGTCACCGCGCTACCCCTGCCGCTTACGCCACAACAGCAGGAAGCCGCCGGTCGCTGGCTCGAGGCCGCCGACGGCTATGCCACACAGGAGCATTTCGTCCACGCGGCCGAGTTGTATGAGCACCACGAAAAACCGTACCGCGCCGCACAATTATGGGCTATGCTGAAGCGGCCGCTCAGACAAGCGGCGGCGCTGGCTCTCTACGCGCCCTCATTGCCAGAACCTGATGCTGCCAACATCTGGACAGAAGCAGCCCAACTGTATAAAGCTGAGGGAGAGATTGAGCGAGCGGCACACTGCCAGTACGAGGTAGCCCGATGCTTAAAGTTGCCGCTGTTAAAAATCGAAATTCAGACCAAAGACAATAAAACGCTGGTGCAGTTTGGCTGGTCGTCGCATGTATGGCTGGTGGTGCAAAACTACGGCTTTGGTCCAGCTCAAATGGTATCGGTACGTGTTACCGAGAAAGAACAATTTGAAGGATTGATCACGCGCACCCGCAAAATAGCGCGGGTGCCGGCCGGCAGCAGCGAAGCCTGGACGGTTGATGTCCGGCCCCTGGGTTTTGGTGATGTGCCGTTGCGCCTTAGTCTGGATTATCAAGATCAGATAGGACAAAACTATAGCAATGAGCTAACGCTTTACTTGGCAGTAGACGGGCCCGAATCCAATCAGCATCCGGTGCAACATGTTACCGTGCAGGTCGGCGGCGTCCACATCAGCAATGTGGTTAACAGCCGGCTCGACCTGGGCGACATTACAGCCAGTGTGCAGGCCGGTGGCGATATTATAGGAAATATTTGACCACAAAGATATCATTGAGTTATTACGCCTCTTCACCCCTCACCCCTACCCAGCCCCTCAATCCGGCGCATATAAGCCGTGACGCGCTTATCCGTTTCCTCCGGATAAGGAAACCCGAGTGCTTCCGCCAGATTCGTTCCCTGCGAGCGCACCAACTCCACCATCGCGAACAGTGCCCGCCAATTATCATCGAAATCGGCTCCGGCGAACGTGCTTTCATACGCCGCCCATGTGGTGACATCGAGATAGCGCTGAAACCATCGGCCGTAGATGCTGGTATCGACCGTCCAATGGTGTTGCAGGCCGATGTGCCATTCGAGCAGCGGCTGTAGCTGGTCAAAACGAATGGCGCTGTCCAGCATATAGCGGGCGTAATTCAATTCCCGGCGATGCAGCGCCTTAGCCACGTACACAATATCCCACCAGAACGCGTTTAATCGATCCGCCAACGCGGCGGCTGTAGGCGGCGTAATGAGGTAGGTGGCATAGGTCGGCGGGGGTAACTGCGGGGCGATACCATCTTTATCAACGATCACCCGATAGCCGCTGTCCAGGTGCCGGCTGGCCGTGGGCGTCAGCGCCGTGATTTGAAAGTCGAGGCGTACCCCATCCTCAAATAAGACCAACTGCGTCATCCAATCGACACTAAAGGTGGGGCCAGAGCTTAACGGCCAGCGCACCATAATTGGGCCGAAGACTGCCAGCCATGTCCCATTATCAATGAAGGGTGCGGTATCTCGTACGAATACTTCGACGTCGTAATCCGATAGGGCATCCGGCGTTCGGCTCGGTTCGGCGCGAGAGCCGGTTAGCAGGATGGTTCGGATATTAGGCTGCGCCTCGGCCCATTGGGTTAGTTGGACCAATACCATTTTCTCTGTTCTCAATCTACTTTCCTTTTCGGGTGATTTGAAAAGATCGGGTTTAGACAAAGCCTACGGCAAGATTTATAGGATTGTATTGCCATAAACTTTAAAAATCCTGGTCATCTTGTCAATCCTGTCTATACCACACTTACGGGCAGTGCTGTGGCTAGGCTACCTGACCAGTAAAAAGACTAATTGGCTATTCAGTGGACAATCTCGCCTGATGACGGGCGCGTCAGGCGAGATTTTGCGTTAAACTCATAGTTGGGGAGAGCCGCTATTCTCAGATTGGTCCAGTTTGGCGGTAATCTGACCTCGGTCAGGCAACTGGACCAATCTTACGTTGGCGTGAAGGTGATCATGGTGGATAAATCCAACGCGACAAAGCAAGCTAACCAGGGCAAAATCAGGTCGATTCGGGGCAGCGTCATCGACGTCTGCTTTCCTGAGCCGTTGCCTGAACTGTATAGCGAACTCCGCACCGGCGACGGTGGGCGGGTGGTCATCGAAACCGTCACCCATCTCAGCGCCAAGACGGTTCGCGGCATTGCCCTCACGCCGACGCAGGGTTTGGCTCGCGGTGACCGGGTCACCGCCACAGGCCACCCGCTTGAAGTCCCGGTGGGCGAGCGCTTGTTGGGCC
>JAGRCC010000992.1 GCA_020433785.1 Anaerolineae bacterium | reverse complement strand
TTTTTCTTAGAGTGATGTGGCTGGCCCGCAAAGATCGAACCCGCTCGATCTTTACTTTGGAGCGCGAAAACGCCAGTGTGCGGTTAACCCGCGCCTTTGCCGGGTTTATGATCGTTTTAGCTGGTATGCTAGGCGTTTATTACCTGGGATTGGTGACACCCGCTATTGTTCCGCCGCCGCCGAATACGCCCACCCCTACCCCCATTTTGGCTCTACCCCCTACGCCTACCCCACCGCCGCTGCTGCTAACTCCAACCCAGACGCCTACCTCCCTGCCAACGCCGACGCCGGTTGATGCGCTGATCGATAACAACATCGCCACTCCCACGCCGCTGGCGGCGCCAACGGCCAATCCGGTTGTGTCTGGTGGGTCGCCCCCTAGTTGTCCGAACTCGGCGGCCCGTATCACCCAACCGGGCAATAATGCCCAGGTGGCCGGCGTGGTCCAAATTATGGGCGCGGCAGCCGTCGATGATTTTCAGTACTATAAGTTCGAATTCCGCGATCCGGGTTCGGGTGAATGGGTATTTATCTCTCGGTTCGATAATATGGTTCCGTCAGGTGTGCTCGGCGCATGGAATAGTGATACCGTTCCCCCCGGTAATTATGATTTCCGGCTGGTGGTGGTCGACAACACCGGCAACTTCCCCGAACCCTGCGTTGTTCGGCTGGTGGTGCAGTGAACATAAGTTCTAATACGGGCTCAGCTAACGTGACAATTTTGACGATTAGTGCTAGAATCAGGTTGAGAATACATATTTCATGTGGCTATAACTGTGTCTAATTATCCTGAAATCGCCTACTGGCTGGCGTTGATCAATGCCGACCAATTGAAACTCAATTTCGTCAAACCTATTATCCAACAGTGGTGTCTTATCCAAAAGCGGCCACTGGCGGAATTGTTTGACCTGTCCCCCTTAGAATTAACCACCACCTTTGCCCTGTCCGACGCGCAAGCCGGGCAGGTTAAAGCCGCCACCAGTAACCTAGAGGCTCAAGTCACACTCTTGAACCAGTGGCGTGCCGACCAGATTGAACCGATTATTCAAACCGACCCACGTTATCCGAAGCGACTGCTGCGCATCGCGCCGTCGGCGCACCAGCCGCTTATTTTCTGGACGCAGGGTGCGGCCCACTTACTCAACCAACCCGGCGTGACCATGCTGGGCCAAAAAGATCCGGACCCGGCCACGCTAACCTTCATCGAAGAGGTCATCTCGGCTTTAGAGACGGCCGAAATTGGGTTGATCAGCGGCTACGGCCGTGGGTTAGATCGGGTTACGTTTGAAATGATGTTGGCCACCCAAGACGGCTACGCCGTTACCATTCTACCAATCGGGCTAAAAACGATGGCTAAAACCACGTCAAAGCTGGAGGCGGCCGTTCAAACCGGGCGTGTCTTATTGGCCAGCCCGTTTAGCCCGGAAACGGTTTACCAAGAGCGGTTGGCTGAAGCCCGCAACATGTTAATTGACTATTTAACTCTGGCGCTGCTGATTCCTGAAAGTGACGAAACATCCCAAGATAGAGCGATGGCGGCCCTTAGCCGCAGCCTGCCCGTATTTGTCAAAGCCAACACCACCGGCAACCGCGATTTGATCGACCACGGCGCTCTGCTCCTAACCGATCCGGGTGAAGTGATCGATTGGGTGCAGCAGGCGGTCATTGACATGGCTTTGCAGGACGATGACGATGAAGCGGAAGATTTAAGCGCCGCCCCGCTAACCGCGACGGCTCCCGCCGATCACCCCATTGCCGATGACGATTACGCCCTGCGCAGTGAAGATATTCCCCCGCTCGATAGCGACGAAGCCCTGGCTATCCTGTCGATGGGTGGCGATATCCCGGAGATTTTGCGCCAACGGCTGCAACGATCTAAGCAGGATGAATGAGTTTTACATAAGTTTATTGACAGATGGCGGGTAATATTGTATCCTCTAATTTAGACCTGTCGTCATTAACCTCATTTCGACCAATTGAAGAATCCTGAGTTTGCGGTGTTTTGAGAGCACTAGAACTTAAGGGAACGTCTATTAACTACGAAGTACGCTTTTGCCGTGAAAAAGAAACGCCAATTTACCAAAGCGCCGTTAGCTCAATTTGTTGCCATTATTGCCTTGTCGATTTCGATTTTTCTGATCGTTGATTTGGGTCGTCGGGCTGCGGCTAACTATCGCACCCAGCGCGAAGCCAAACAGTTGAGTCAGGAAGTGGAAGCGGCCCGGCAGTATCAAACCAAGCTACTGGCTCAACGGACTTATGCCGCCAGCGACTTATACGTCGAAGAAGTGGCTCGCCAGGAGTTGAAATGGGCCAAAGCGGGCGAAACGGTCGTAGTAGTTTTGCCCACCTACGAACAAACCAGCTTGGCCCCCGGCAAGGCCGATGTCAAGAAATCGCCCTTTGTGGCCAAAACGCCGGAACAAGCCTGGTGGCAACTCTTTTTTGGCGACGCCCCGCCCGCTGCCGGCAGCCCTTGATTTGACACGCCATCAGTTTCGATTAAAATTACCGCTTGATATGCTGATGTAGCTCAGCCGGTTAGAGCGCGAAACTCATAATTTCGAGGTCGGTGGTTCGAGCCCACCCATCAGCACTTTTTTTATCCCCT
>JAGRCC010000991.1 GCA_020433785.1 Anaerolineae bacterium | reverse complement strand
GGATCAACTCTGGGATAACGTCAATCAACCGGTGGAAACCCTGCCCATCGAGATAGCCTTTTTGGTCGTCATTATCTTTTTGATATTGCTAGGCACGCGACAGCAAATCGGCGGCCATTTTGGCCTTAATCGCTATCCAAAGCTGGTGTGGGTCATAGAATTGATCGGCCTCCCCATTTTAATCGTCAGTATGGTGGCGCTGCTGCGGGCGATCTTCAATAATTATCTCCCAGGGACGGTTAGCCCCACCACCTTCGACAAAATTACGGCGAGCCTGCTGTGGCTGGCCGGCGGCTGGCTGCTTAATCGCGCCTTGGAGCTGTTTTTTTGGGACGGCGCTTTTCGGCAGCTATTCGACAACGAACAAGCGCCGCGTCTGCTGCGCGGCGTGGTCGCGGCCTCTATTTTCCTGCTGGCCCTGTATGGCGTGGCGACCTTTGTGTTCGAGCGCCAAACGACCGGTTTACTCATCTCAACCGGCATTATCGCCGGGGTATTGGGCCTGGCGATGCAAAATACGCTGGCCGACCTCTTTTCCGGCCTGGCCGTGACGCTGGACCGCCCGTACAGCGTCGGTCATTGGATTGAACTGCCGGACGGCGAAATTGGCCAGGTGGTTGACATCACCTGGAAATCCACCCGCATTCGATCCTTCAACCACAGTATTTACATTATCCCCAACCGTCTGGCCTCAGACCGTATCATTCATAATTACAACCTGCCCACTAAAGCGTACTCGGCCTGGTTCACCGTGGCGGTCGATGCCGACGCGCCGCCGGTCTTGGTGCGCCGATTACTGCTGGATGCCGTCTTAAAGTCATCACGAGTGCTCAATGAGCCGCCGCCGGCCGTGCGCCTGTTCGATATGACCAGCCAGCCCTATCAATACCTGGTATGGGTCTATTTTGAAGATTATATGGCCCAATTTATGGGCAAAGAGCAGCTTTTTATGAATATCTGGCTGGAATTTTCCAAAGTCGGCATCTCGCCGGCGGCCATTAAATATAGCGTCGGCACCCGCAACGAAAACATTCGCCCCGACATCCATATGGCCACCATTATCGATGAACTGCGCCAAATCGATCTATTTGCCTTCCTGTCTCCGGCCGAATTCGAGGCTTTGCAGACGGTTTGCCACAAAAGCGTCTACACGGCCGGGGATATCGTTTTCAAAGCTGGCGCAGCCACCGAGTCGATGTATATCGTCTCATCCGGCATCGTTTCGATCAAACAAGCCGATCACCACGGCCAATGGGTTGAATTGGAGCGTGTCGGGCCGGGTGGCTATTTTGGTGAGATGGCGCTGTTCACCGGCCAGATTCGTTCGACCACCGTCACCGCGGTGACGCTGTGCGAGCTAATTGAAATTCCGCAAGCCGGTTTGGAGCCGGTGTTGCAAGCCCACCCCGATATTTTAGAGCAGCTTGGCCACATTATGGCCACCCGCTGGGCCAAACAAACTGCAATCCTCGATGATCGCGTTGAATCGACCAGCGCGATGATCATGCGCTCCGCTGCGGAGATTGTCGCCAAAATTCGTCACGCCTTTGGGGTGACGGTTGAATAAGGGGGAGGACAATGGGGGAGAGGGAAGAATGCACAGATGGACACAGATTTTATAGGGGTTTCGATGAATTTTGTGGTCTAACGGAGGAGTGCCGGCACATCAATATTTCAATCCTTAGAGGATCGGCTGCTGGGAGTTTTAGCTCAAAAAGATGCTGCTGAAACTAGAAATATGGCCCAAGTGCAGGCTAACAAGGTAGATGAGGCAAGAATCGAATTTGACTTTCTCAAGCAGAAGTTAAGCATGGCAAGGTCAAGTCCTGAGGGGGAAAATGCCATGTATTTTCCACCAACTAATCCTTTGTCTCAAGTAGAACTGGATAAGATAGATAGGTTATTAAGTGAGGCGGCAGGAATTTCCAGTACGATTCAAGCCAGAAATTGATGTTCGATTGACCACCGTACCCCCCACTTCTCCAAATCATACGTAATCCTGTAATAAAACCGCTCAGCGGCTCAATGCCTGCTCAATGTAGGTCCAGAGCAAGACCATCCGTCCGATGCGACCACTCCCGCCGGTTCTTTTGATCAGTGGGGCACCTGGTGGGGACGACGGGTAAGCCAGCCTCAACACCTATACTTACCCGTGTATTTAGAAATAGCGGCCGCTAATAAATAAAGCTACACCCCTTTTCCTTATAGTTTCACTCAATTCCAACTTTTTTTTTATGCTACACCTATGTTACACCTTTCAATTTCTTGTAGAGTAGTTAGAGAGAGCTTAATTTCGTCCCGTATAAAAGAGTCTTATCATAAGGTGTCTCTATGCCTCCCAAACGGATTGACAGTCTTCAGGTGTATCGAGCCATAGCTGCCATTATGGTGGTGCTGTTTCATATGACCGATTTAAGCCTGAGGGAATTTGACACACCATTCCTGGGGAATATCTTTACGTTTGGCTACGTTGGCGTTGATTTTTTCTTTGTCTTAAGCGGCTTCATTATCCTTTACATTCATAAAAAAGATGTGGGCCGGAAAGGCCAAACCAAGCGCTATCTGACCAAACGCTTCATTCGGCTATATCCCATTTACTGGGGCGTCGCCTCCGTCAAAATAATGGTGGTCTGGTTGATGCCCACTTTTGCCAAGAGCTATGAAACCGATGTGGGGTACATCATCAAATCGCTCTTGCTGATTCCGCAAAAACATCTGCCCATCATTGGCGCGGCCTGGACGTTGAGTTATGAGGTTTGGTTTTATTTGCTGTTTGGGCTGGCTATTCTTATTGGGGCGCGTTGGGCGCTCAGGCTGGGCATAATTTGGGTAATAGCCATAATGGGTGTCCTGATCGGCAAAGCCGCTGGCATTTCGATTTTTGGAACAACGATACTGACCGGATTTCTGCTGAATGAGCGCAATTTGGAATTTATCTTAGGCTGTTTAGCCGCTTATTGGGTTATGAAGGGCCAAGTGAAATATAGTAAACGGATAGCCATGGTGGGGGGGGTATTATTTCTTTTTTGGAGTTGGTGGGTGAATCAAGGGTTGGAGATTTTTTCTTTTACCTTCACCTTTGGCATCGCCTCTTTTCTGCTTGTGGTTGGCAGCGCTTCGCTTGAAACCCGGCGACATCTGCCGTGGCCTAAACCGTTGGTTTTCTTAGGCGATGCGTCTTATTCAATCTATTTAACCCACGATATGTTTCTTAACATCTTCACCCTTACTTTCTTGCAATTGGGGCTACTATCCAGAGTTCATCCACTGTTGATGTCGTTGACGATGGTTATCTTGGCCATTGCCGGCGGCAGTTTTATTTATCTGTTTCTCGAAAAACCGCTCATTCATAATTTGAGAATGCGGTTATTGGGGTCGCCGAAATCGATTAAACCGTTGATTGACATTCAAAAAGTTTCTACATAAAAGGAGGAGATTAATCATCATGATGTCATCACATTCCGAAACCCGTATCCGTGGTTTGGATGGATTACGGGCAGTGGCTATCTTTATGATTTTTGCTCTACATGCTTGGGGTCATTCCGGAGAGCCCAGTATTACAATTGCAAGCACCCAGTTCGGTATTATTGAACTAACGCCCGCTATAGAGTTGGGTGGGCAAATCGGCGTCGCTATATTTTTTATAATAAGTGGCTTTTTGCTTAGTTTGTCATTCTGGAAGCATATTTTAACCAGACAAGATAAATATCCTCTTCAGTGGAAAGATTACTTTAAACGTCGGTTTCTTCGCATTTATCCGTCTTATATTTTGGCCGTGATAATTTATGCGCTTGTGCATGATACAAATCATTCATTCAATGTTCGAGCCATTCATATAATCTCTCACGTGTTACTAATACATAATCTTTTCGAAGTTACTATATATAATATCTCAACACCGCTGTGGTTTGTGGCCACCTTAGTTCAACTTTATTTGGTGTTACCCTTTATTTTTCTATTTATTTCATATTTATATCAAAAAGATCTTACGATTCCGCTTATTTTACTCATCCTGTTTGTGATAGCAGGGTTAATAGGCATTGTATTTTTTGAGGCAGCCACATATCTTTTAAGCAATATCAATTTGGATCCACGGATAATCTCAATAAATGGCAGAGTTCTACCTCAGTCACCTTTTTCGAATTTGGCTAGTTTTTCAACTGGCGTCATTTGCAGTTATCTCTATGTTCGTCATAGTGGACGTAAGGCCGCCTCTCATCTTCGTTCAATTACCTTTGAAGGCATAACCATTGTATTGGTGTTAGCCCTATTGATTATAGCGCTGACAAGTAATCGTTTTGCCGGTTTTGCACCCTCGCTCTGGCCCGGCCTACAATTAATTTTGGGCGGATTGCTACTGGCGCTGACCCTGAGCCACCATCGGTTTGGGATTATTCAACTACTTGAACTCTATCCGATACGTTATCTGGGCATTATTTCGTTCAGTTTTTATCTTTACCACGATTTGATATTATGGAACGTTTTTAATCGTTTGAGGCCCTTTTTGGGGGAGACGGTGTTAAATGCTAATTTGCCTAAATGCCTTATCGCATTTTTGTTGACAATTGGGGTAGCTTGGGGGTTTTATACATTGGTTGAAGGGCGTCTTACAACCTATTTCATGAAGCGACCTATACAATGGCACTTGAAGACGTCAACCTAGCGGCATTACAACATTCAGCGAAGAAAAACGATGAAAAAGCGCGGTCGAAAGGATGCCCTAAGCGGTTAACAGTGGGAGTAGCCCGGATGAGGATCATATCTCGAACTTCAGCCCGTATTCACCCGGCTTGACGCCCGTTTAACCACCTTAAACCCCCACTGCTCCAAATCATGGGT
>JAGRCC010000990.1 GCA_020433785.1 Anaerolineae bacterium | reverse complement strand
TCTACGATGTCTTGATGGTCGACAATTAATTATTATCGTCGTCGTTATCATTGTTATTGTTATTGTTATTGTTGTTGTTGTTGTTCTGGCCGCAGTTATCATTATTAGGCTGGGAGGGCCAGACACAGGCATTGATAAAGGTTTGCCCCACCGGGCCACCCGCCTGGAAGTTGATATAACGCGTTCCGTCGCTGGCAGACAGGCCGGCATTACTGCCAAACAGCCCAAAGGGATCGCCCCCGCCGCCGCTGTCGAGAATGTTCCAACCGGCTGCACTCAGCGCTGCCTGGTAGTTGTTGACGACGTCCATAGGGGCTGCGTTTGAGGTGTAGTAGAAGTGGCGTCCCCCCTCCTGAATCGCGTTCTCAGCCTGGAAGGAGGCATTGCCGGGTTCCGGAAGGCCGGCCAGCAGATCGCCGCCCGCGCCCAGCGTACCCTGATTGTTGTTGTTTTGACCGCAGTTGGTGTCGCTCGGCTGTGCCGGCCAGATGCAGGCGTTGATAAAGGTGGAACCGGATGGGCCACCGGCGTTGAAGGTTAGGTAGCGGTCGCCGTTGGTGGCGGTCAGACCGGCTCCGCCGCCAAACAGGCCAAAGGGATCGCCGCCACCGCCGCTGCTCTCAATGTTCCAGCCGGCAGCGCTCAAGGCCGATTCGTACCCGCTCACGACATCGGACGGAGAGGCAGAGGAGGTGTAGAAGAAGTGACGCCCGCCCTCCTGAATGGCATTCTGAGACTGGTAGGCGGCGTTGGCCGGTTCCGGTACGCCGGCCAGCAGGTCACCCCCTGCGCCTAACGTACCCTGATTGTTGTTATTCTGGCCGCAGTTCGTGTTGCCGGGCTGGGTGGGCCAGACACAAACATCGATAAACGTGGAGCCTGATGGGCCACCGGCGTTTAGTGTCAAGTAGCGGTCACCGTTGGTCGCGGTTAGGCCGGCCCCGCCGCCAAATAGCCCAAAGGGATCGCCGCCGCCGCCGCTGCTTTCAATCGTCCAACCGGCGTCGCTGAGCGCAGCCTCGTAGCTGCTCACCACATCGGTCGGGGCATCCGAAGCGGTGTAGAAGGCGTGGCGCCCACCCTCATGAATCGTATCCTGGGCTTGCAGGCTGGCTCCCGCCGGTTCCGGGACATCAGCCAGCAAATCGCCGCCGGTGCCTAACGTACCGGAGCCGTCTGAGGTTTGATTGTTGTTGTTTTGGCCACAGTTGGTATTACCGGGCGGTGAGGGCCAGATGCAGGCATCAACAAAGGTAGAGCCGGGCGGGCCACCGGCATTCAGCTTTAAGTAACGACCGGCGTTGGTGGCGGTTAAGCCCGCCCCAAACATACCAAACGGATCGCCACCACTGTTCTCGATGTTCCAGCCGGCCTCTTCCAGCGCCGCCTGGTAGTTGCTGACCAGATCGCCGGGTGGCGTGCCGGTGGTGAAGAAGAAATGGCGGCCCCCGGCCTGAATAGCGTCCTCGGCCCGAAATTCGGCGTCAGTCAATTCGGGCACGCCGGCCAGCAGGCCGCCGCCGGAACCCATCAACCCCGCGCCGGAAGCCTGGACGTTGTTATTGTTTTGGCAATTGGTGTTGCCGGGCTGCGAAGGCCAGATGCAAGCATTGATAAATGTAGCACCGGATGGGCCGCCGGCGTTGAATGTGAGATAGCGCATTCCATCGGTTGCCGTCAAGCCGGCCCCACCGCCGAATAGGCCAAAGGGATCGCCGCCGCCGCCGCTGCTCACAATCGTCCAACCTGCATTGGAAAGGGCCGATTCGTAGCCGCTCACCACATCACCGGGGCCGGCGGAGGAAGTGTAATAGTAGTGTCGTCCCCCCTCGTGGATGGCGTTTTCAGATTGAAACGCGGCGTTGGCCGGTTCGGGTACGCCGGCCAGCAGCCCCCCCATCGAGCCTAAAACCGCAGCTCCCGACGAAATCCGGTTATTATTATTGTTTTGGCCGCAGTTGTTGTTGCCGGGCTGCGAAGGCCAGACGCAAATGTCGATAAACGTGGCCCCACCCGGCCCACCGGCATTCATTTTGAGATAGCGGGAGTCGTTGGTCGCCGTCAGGCCGCCGCCGAACATGCCAAAGGGATCGCCGCCGCTGTTGACAATGGTCCAGCCGGCATTGGTCAATGCCGCTTCATAATTGCTGACAACATTACCGGGCGAGTCTGATGAGGTGTAAAAGAAATGTTGACCGCCTTCTTGAATGCTGTCTTGGGCTTGAAAATTGGCCGCCGCCGGTTCGGGGATGCCGGCGATCAGATCGTCGCCTTGGGCATGCACCAAAGCTGGCCCACCGGGGAAGCTCATAAATATGGCTCCCAACAGTAGGGCAACAATTAAAACAACTAAACTATTGTGCTTCATTTTTCACCCCTTTGTGCTTCATTTTTCACCCCTTGATATAAATATCTGTTTTTGGTACAGTAGCCCCAAGTTGTGAATGATTTGGACTACTGAGTTAACCGTTTCTTTTCATACACTCCTCCACAGGTTTAATCACGGTTAGAAATCAGGGAGCGAATGGTATTCTCTAGCAGCTCGCGCATGCTGGCTTTGATCAGAAAGTGGTCGGCCCCGGCGGCCAGGGCCTCGGCCCGGTGGGTGGCATACATCGTCAGGACGATCACTTTGACTTGAGGCCAGTGATGCTTGATCTGCCGGGTGGTTTCCAAACCATCCATGACCGGCATACGCACATCCGTCAGCACAACGTCCGGTTGGACTTCTTCGATCCGTTGCAAGGCCTCCTGGCCGTTGGCCGCCTCAGCCATCACTTCGATATCATGCGAAAAAGCCAGCAAAGCTTTGGTGCCTTCCCGGATAGATTGCTGATCATCGACTACCAGAACCCCTATTTTTTTGGTCACCCGTCTTGGTCCCTATTTTAAAGTGGCCACTATCTACCTAAACGACTTCTCTAGGAACAGCATACCTGAGTTCCGGCTCCCGGTCATCAGTGCAACAATGATTTTTGCTTCAACAAAAAAAGCCACCTTCGGGTGGCTTTTTTCCACATTTGTGGAGATAACAACAGATGTTGCCGTAGCAATATTTGTCTAGGGATCATCGTCGATAGATGTCAGCCCCTCCCGCAGGGCGTACAGCGTAGCCTGAACCCGGTTGGCCAGGTGCAGCTTGTCGAGGATGTGGCTGACGTGCGAGCGCACGGTCACTTCGGCAATGACCAATTGCTCGGCGACCTGCCGGTTGTCCAGGCCGTGGGCAACCAGGCGTAGCACCTCGATCTCCCGCTCTGTGAGCGGCTCGCGGGTTGGCGGTTCGGGTTCTAGCTGGCTTACTTCCTGCAACAGCTTGCGGGCAATGCTGGGATGCAAGGATGGTTCACCTCGATAAACCCGGCGAATCGCCTGGATCAGTTCGGCCGGCTTGGTATCTTTGAGCAGAAACCCCAGGGCGCCCGCTTTGATCGCTGGGAAGACCATATCATCTCCGCTGAAGCTGGTCATCACCAACAGGCGCGTGTTGGGCTGCCGGGCTGAGATATGCCGGATCGCCTCGATGCCGTTCATTTGGGGCATAACCAGGTCTATCAGGATCACGTCAGGCTCCAAGCGCCCGGCCTGCTCAATCGCTTGCAGACCATCGCCGGCCTCACCAACGACCTCGATGTCCTCTATCTCGCCCAACAGGGCTTGGATGCCCATACGGACAACGTCGTGATCATCGACCACCAGAACCCGGATGGTTGGTTGGGTCATAGGTTCACCTCTATCTCAATCTTCGTCCCTGCTCCCGGCGCAGTTTCCAGGGTCATAGCGCCTTCGATTTGGGCTATACGCTCTTGCATACTGAGCAAGCCTATTCCTCCACCTTGGGCGGCCGTGTCCGGATCAAAGCCAATACCGTCATCCTGAACGGTCAGACAGCACCGCGTGTCAGTGAAGGTCAAATGGAGGGCAACCCGTTTTGCCTGGGCGTGTTTGGCGGTATTGTTCAGGGCTTCCAGGGCCACACGGTACAATTCAGATGCGACAGTTTCGGGCAGGCACCGTTCTTCTCCCTCCACCCAAAAATCAATTTCCAGACCCGCGCGGGCCTCAACGGCTTCCAACCGGGATTGCAGGGCACCCACCAACCCTGCTTCTGCCAATAGCGGTGGACGCAACTCGAAAATCAGCATGCGCATTTCCATCATCGCTTCCCAGATCAAGGTGCGTACGGCCTGTAGATGTTCGGCGGCCTTGTCCAGGTTACTGGCTGACAGGGCCAGGTCGGTCGCATCGGCAAAGAGACTGATGCTGTAAAGCGTCTGCGTGACCGAGTCGTGCAGTTCGCGGGCCAAGCGGTTTCGCTCAGTCATCACGGCTGCGGTCCGGGCCAGGTCGGTGAGCTGAGCATTCTTGACGGCCGCAGCGATATCGCCGGCAATGGTTTCGGCTAGAGTGACTTCATTGCTGGTGAAGGTACGGCCTGGCTGTATGGCGCCCACCGAATATGTACCCACGATTGCCCCACCTACTTTCAAAGGAATAAACATAACAGTATGCACGCCCACTTCTTCTGCAAAGTCCCGCACAGCCGGCGCCAATGGGCGAGCTTGAACATTGGACAACACCTGTGATTTCCCTTGTTCAAGTACTTGGCGGGTGATCGGAGCGTTATCTAAGCGGAAGGCGGGAGCGACCCCGGTAAACGAAGCCGTGCTGCGCCGGTACTCGGCTAACCATTGCATTTCGACGGTGTCCAGACTCAGGACGTTGATGAGGGTTAGTTCGGCGTCAAAGAGATAAGTGATGATTTCAGCCACCTTTTTCAGAGCCTCCGGTAAATCGCTGAGGCTGGCCAAGGTTTGGGCAATCGTATGCAGCGCAGACAATTCCACCACCCGCTGCTGTATCAATGTCTCGGCTTGCTTCCGGTCGCTGATTTCTTGCTGAAGGTGAAGATTGCGTTCTGCTAGTTCTGTTTGCAGCTTGTAGAGGCTCAAATGAGTCTTAACCCGGGCCAGCACTTCCTCAGCTTGAAAGGGTTTGGTAATATAATCCACGCCCCCCACTTCAAATCCCTTGACCTTATCAATCACTTCATTCAGGGCGCTAACAAAGATAATCGGAATGTCACGGGTTGCCTGCTCGCTCTTTAAATGCCGACAAACTTCGTAACCATCCATCTCCGGCATCCGAACATCGAGCAGAATCAAATCAGGCGGCTCGGCCCGGGCCAACATCAATCCGGTTGACCCTTTCGAGGCTATACGCACATCAAAGCCGTGGCCGGTAAGAATCGTGGACAAAAGTTCGAGACTGGATATTGTATCGTCAACAAACAGAATATTACTTTGTCCCTCTGACGACCTGTTCAAAGTAAGGTTGTTTGAGTTGGTATTCGGTTGAGTCATTGATAAGCTACTTAATCACGCCCTTACGTCTACTCGGTAAGGACCACAATCTTTTCAAAACGTAACTCCTTGACCAGGCTGGCCAAACCGTCGGCAAGCTGAGGGTATTCAGGCTTAATCTGGCCGATCAGGTCATACAGCATCTCGCGTCGACCCCGACTGGCCGCCTGCCGTAACTGGGCAATCCATTCAGAAGGTAATGGGGCCAAATCGTCCCCGGTCAAGTTGACCACCACACCCGACTGCACCTGCTGCGTAACGGGTTCCAGCTCTTCATAAACATAAGCCACATTCAAATGGTCGGCCATCTTCTCGAATATCTCTGCCTCGCGGAAGGGTTTGCGCACAAAATCATCGCAGCCGGCGGCCAAAACCTGAGATCGCTCCTCATCAAAGGCGCTAGCCGTCAGGGCGATGATAACCGTTTCCGGCCCGTTTCCGCTCTTGATCGCCCGACTGGCCTGGTAGCCATCCATAATCGGCATGCGTATATCCATCCAGATCAGATGCGGCTGCCAACTGCGGTATAAGTCAAGCCCCTGTTGCCCGTTGACGGCCTCTTGCACCTCGAAACCGACCGCGGCCAGCAACTGGCTCAATAGGACCCGATTGTCAGCGCTGTCCTCAACCACCAGGATGCGATACGGTCCAGCCGTGGCCGGCGCTAAACCGATCACGCGCCGAGAAGGGTGCTCCGGCTCGATCTCTGACCGATCGGCCAACTCAAATGGAATCTCGAAGCTGAAGATCGACCCTTGCCCCATCTGGCTTTCAACCCTGATATCGCCGCCCATCAACTGCACAAATTGATAACTGATGGTCAATCCCAAGCCGGTGCCTTCGTGAGCACTTTGACCGGTGCGGGTCTGAACAAAAGCGTCAAAGACCGTAGCCAACTCTTCCGCAGCAATACCTGGTCCCGTGTCTTCTACCTCAAAAAATAACTTAATGATCGACTGACTGGCCGGAGAGGAACTTTGACTGTCGTTGACTTGGTCTGGCTGCCCCCCCATACGTAAGGTAACTTCGCCGTCCTCAGTAAATTTGAGCGCATTATTGAGCAGGTTGATGAGAACTTGACGTAGCTTAACTTCGTCATTACGAATAAACTGCGGCAGGTCGGTTCGCTTAACAGTTAGCTGCAACTTTTTTGTTTGCGCCCGCAGCCGGATCATATCTTCCAG
>JAGRCC010000989.1 GCA_020433785.1 Anaerolineae bacterium | reverse complement strand
ATTTTATCTGTGACCATCTGTGCCTATCTGTGGACCCAATGAAGGCTTCCAAAACAGTTTCTCACTCATTGTCCCTAGTTGGACTAGGCGTGCTGGTTAACGCCGGCCGTCTGGGCGGAATTAGCGTGACGCCCGGCGTCGGCGTCGGCGTTTCTAAGTTGCGGAAGGTGAAGTTGGTGATGATCCAGTTATCGCCGCGCTGGCTGAGGGTGTAGATGAAATCAAACGACTCCTCATTGGAGGTGGTCGGCCCGCTGTAGGTCCACCGCTCGCGGGTGCTGACCAACACCTGCCGGATGGAAACTTGTGATTGAACCGCCGGCGACCGGATATAATCGAGTTGCACCGTGAAAGGGCGGCTAGTGTAGCGCTCGTTGGTCTCGAGGGCAAATGCTTCGACCTTCCTGAGCGCATTGTCGGCCCACAGCGTTTCCAACTCTTGGAGGTTTTCTTCCGTGGGCGACTCGATGGTCCGGCGTAGGGCCTCATTGCCGGTGGTTAAAGTCGTAATCACGTCCTCGCGCTGGCTGATGGTTAATGTGGGGAGGGGCGTGGCTGTGGCTGTCGGCGGGATAGGGGTGGTGGTTGGGGTGCCGGTCCGGGTGGCGGTGGCTGTGGCCGTGCGAGTGCGAGTCGGTGAAGGCGTAAACGTCGCGGTCGGACTGGTGGTATGAGTTGGGGTGGCGGTCGGCGTATGGGTGGCGGTGGGCGTGGCCGTGTTGGTTGGACTGGGCGACGGCGTGTAAGTGAACGTCGGTGTGGCCGTCGCGGTGGCCGTTGGCGTGCCGGTGTTAGTCGCGGTCACCGTGGCTGTATTGGTCGGGCTGGGTGATGGCGTAGGTGTGTTGGTTGGCACCGTTGGCGTCGAGGTTGCGGTTGGCGATGCCGTGGCCGTCGCCGTTGCTGTCGGCGTGCCGGTGTTAGTTGCGGTCGCTGTGGCGGTGTCGGTCGGGCTGGGCGAAGGGGTTGGTGTATCAGTCGGCACCGTTGGTGTCGAAGTTGCGGTTGGCGGCGCCGTTGCGGTGGCCGTTGCTGTCGGCGTGCCGGTGTTGGTCGCGGTCGCGGTGGCGGTGTCGGTCGGACTGGGCGAAGGGGTCGGCGTGTCGGTTGGCACGGTCAGCGTTGAGGTCGAGGCAGCGGTAGATACAGCCGTTAAAACGGCCGTCGGTGTGACCGCCATCGAGGCCGCGATGTCGGTTTCGACCGGCGTCGCGGTGGGGGATGACGTGTTGGCTGGTTGAGTAGTGGCTGAAGGTGTGGCCGGCGCCGGAGTCAAGGTCTCGGTTTGAGTCACTGTGGCTATGGCCGGCTCGGTTGGCGTCGCTTGGGGCAGTTGGACAACCGTTGTTTCGGTCGGCGTAATCGCCTCATACGCCAGCCAGCCCAGCCCGACCCAAACCAAAGCCCAAGCCGATATCCCTAGCAGAAAAATACCGGTCCGGCCCAAAACATCGTACCGAGCCGCATTCAGAACAATTGGCCCTAACTGCTGTTTGCCGCGCAGGACCGCCAAAACCAAAAACGGGCCGATCAAAATCAGAATTAACGGCAAAAGTAGGATTAAAATAATGAGCCGGCCAAAATCGGCCAGACCGCCGCGCATGAGCTGTGGTGTCCCCTCTAATAGTGTTGGCTCATTTTATTAAGGCACGACAGAGAGTCAAAATTGGCCGAGCAAAAATTAACAAAAAACCTCCGCCGGAGCAGAGGTTGGACCGCAAATTGTATTTAACTTTAGTTGTCACCGGCCAACTTACATTAACGACTCACGGACCAACAGGTTCGTCTGGCGGATTTTCAGGGACAGGTCAACAGCAAAGTTACGCATGACGATGTAGCCAATTTGGTAATCGCTTTCCAACAGGCTGACAAAATCAGCGCGGTTGATTTCCAGCAGCCGGCACGTTTCAGATCGACAGCGGGCCGAGGCGGACCGTACGCCGGGATCGATGATGGCCACCTCGCCAAATGATTGGCCGCGGCGCAGAATGGCGATGGTGGTCGGTTCATGGGCGTCGGTGCCGTCGCCGATGGTATCGGGATCAATTTGAATTTCCACCTCACCGTCGGTGATAATATAAAATTCTCTACTGGGTGAGTTTTCTTCAAAAATCACTTCACCCCGATTAAAGCTGTGCTCTTTACAGATTTTGTCAACCATATCAAGCTGGCCGGGGCTTAAATCTTCAAAAATATCAACCTGTTCAAGAACGTACGAGTGAGACATTAGGCAGAACTCTCCTTAGGTCAGTTGTTTTAATGAGGAGCATAAACAATCTTAACATCCGCCCTAAAACCCGTCAATGGGACTTTTGGCGCAGACTGCCGTGTCAATACTATGGCGCGGTTTTAAAATTCTATCCGTAGGCGATTTATTTTGCAAGCAGATTTACGCTTATTCAAATAAAAAAGATTAACGCTGGCCGTCTAGCCCATTTCACTTTTCCCCGGTATAATATCCCTATTGTAAATTTTTATGGTGATTCCTCCTAGAAAGTAGTATTTGTTTTGGCTAGAGTGTATGTTTCCCTGGATATTGAGACAACAGGATTAAACCCGGATCGTGATGAGATTTTAGAAATCGGCGCGGTCCGCTTCAAAGGTAATCAGACCTACGACGAATTTAGCGTTTTGGTTAACCCCGGTTGTCCTATTCCATACAAAATTCAACAGTTAACCGGCATCCTCCCCGAAGATATCGAGGACGCCCCACCCATCAGCGCGGTTACGGCCGATTTGCAGCGGTTTGTCGGCGATAACCCCATTATCGGGCATAACATCAATTTCGATTTGAGTTTTCTGCGCAAACACGGCGTATTGCACGAAAACATCGGCATCGATACGTTTGAACTGGCCAGCATCTTGCTGCCCCATGCCAGCATTTACAGCCTATCGGCTCTGCTGGCGCACCTGGATGTGCCGCCGATTGAAGACGGCCAGGCTCACCGGGCGCTGGATGATGCCCAGGCCGCGCGGCAGTTGTTCGAGGCGCTGCTCGATCAGGCGCGCCGCTTGGACAGCCGCATCATCCAGGAAGTGGCCCGGGTTTCGGCCAAAACGAAATGGCCGCTGTCGATTATTTTTCGCGACCTCAGCCGCGAACGCCGCTACAGCGCTCCGTCCGGCACCTTAGGCCAGCAGTTGGCCGCCAAGGGCCTTATCGGCGATGCCGACACCGAAGGCGGTTATGCCTTTATGCTCGGCGGCAACAAGCAGCGGATCGATCCGCCGCTCAAACCGGCCCCGGAACAAACCCCGCTGAATTTAGAGAAGCTGTGCCGGATGCTGGAAACGGATGGCCTTTTTGAAAAAAACTTCGCCGAGTTTGAGTATCGCCCGCAGCAGGTGGATATGATGGCCAACGTCATCGGCGCGCTCAACGAATCGCAGCATTTGATGGTTGAGGCCGGCACCGGCACAGGCAAATCGATGGCTTATCTCATCCCGGCGATTTATTGGGCCGTGCAAAATGGGCAGCGAGTGGTCATTTCCACCAATACCATCAATCTGCAAGATCAACTGCTCAATAAGGATATTCCGCGCTTGCAGCAAATGCTGCCGATAAAATTCAAGGCCATCGCCCTCAAAGGGCGCAGCAATTACGTGTGCCCGCGCCGGGTGCAGATGTTCCAGGCCAAAGAAAATCATTCGCCCACCGAACTGCGGCTGCTGGCCAAGCTGCTCACTTGGCTGCCCAGCACCACCACCGGCGATCGGGAAGAGCTGTTTATGCCCGACTACGGCGAACAGGCGCTGTGGAGCCAGGTCGCCTCGGACGGCAATATTTGCACGTCGCGCTACTGCACCGCTGAAAACTGCTTCTACGCGCGAGCGCGGCGGGCGGCGGAGTCGGCCCACGTTATTGTGGTCAACCACGCCCTGCTGA
>JAGRCC010000988.1 GCA_020433785.1 Anaerolineae bacterium | reverse complement strand
CCCGTGCTGCGGGGGACGGCACGTTCGTACTCCGATTAATTTCTTGATTTTCATCAGGGCTAAAGCGTCGCTAAGGCGATTACGACGAGCCTTTATTTTCAGAGGGGCCGACAGTCTCTAAATGAGACGACACTGAGCATGAAAACAGTAGAACAAGTCAGCGACTTGTTCTAACTCGGACAAATCAGCGATTTGTCCTACTTAGCCATCTCCAAGGGAGTCCGACAGGACCTCGGTACAGCAAGGACAATAAAAATTCCGTAGGACAAACTTAAGTTTGTCTCCCAGCTCTTAATTTCAGAGGAGTTTATGGCGTCGAAAGATACTGGCTAATCTGCTCGTAGATGGTTGGCAAGGTGGGGCTAAATTGCTTGGTCTGAGCCGAAAGTTTGTGGCAGGCTGCCACGCTGGTGCCATGCCGGGTGATTTATCGCGAAAATTAGTCGCTGCTTATGCTAAATACGGCCTTTTAAGGCTGAACGCGCCTAAAATCTTTGGCAAAATGCCCTGACAAATTTCATGGGACTGCAATCGGGCTGCCCGGTTAAATTCACAGGACGTCTTATACTGTAACCATCATTAATGACCGGCTGAGCGCTCAGCCGCCTTGCAAGGATGGTCAATATCGACAACAGAATAAAACCACGGACCCGGTAGGTGTCGCGCGCGAGAGTTGATGCCCCCGCTTCAGCTCTGGAATTCCCTCCTCGACGGTTCACTAATTTTTAGTGACTGAACAGAAGGAGACTTAAAATGACTCACTCACTGCGTGTCCGACGAGTTATTGCCGCTTTATTGGTTGCGTTTGCCCTGACCGTGGCCGCCGCTACCCCGATTGTCACCCAGGTGGCCGGTATCGGTGGTACGGCTTCAGCCGATGAGTGCGGTAATACCTCCTGTTAGTAGCCGGTCGTAAATCAGCAGTAGGGCCAATCGGCCCTACTGTTTTTTTATTGCGGTGAGGATGGTTACTCGGCTGATGGCATCGTCTCAATTTGGGTCAGCCGATTTTGGATAACCCCCCGGAGACGAATTATGCCCGGACTATCATCGGCCTGATTGAGAATATCAAGGGTTTGGGTTAAGATGTCATACGCGGACTGGGTTTGCCCATATTTAATAAGCATGTCGCCCAAGTTGTCGAGCACATTGGCCAGATTGTAGCGGTCGTTGGTTCTTTGCCAGGCGTATATTGAGGCTGAGAAATAATATTTGGCCGTTTCCCAATTTTCTAAGCGGGTGTGGGCCATGCCTAAATTATTGTAAATGTGAGCGAGCGTGACTAAGAAGTGGCAATTTTGAAAAACCGGTAAGGCCTGCTGATAATGCCGGATGGCCTGGTCATAATCTTTCTTCATTAAATAGACATTGCCGAGATTGGTGACTGCTTTATAGGTTTCGATTTGGTCCCCGGCCCGGTGAAAGTAACTCATTGCTTCCGTGAAACTACTTGCGGCCTCATCCAAATATCCTTTACGCTGAAGCACGCTGCCTCGATTAGTCAACACCCGGCCAATTTGAAAAGGGTCATCGAGGCGTTGATATAGCTGTAGCGAAGACGCTAATTGGTCTAACGCATCATCCCATTCGCGCTGATCATAGGCCACTAACCCTTTCACATTGTAGGCTTCCGCTCGTTCGATGATGGTTGCCTCGGTGGCATCAAGGACCTGCTGGCAGTAGTGGCGGGCTTCACCTTGGCGTCCATCAAGCCGCATGACCATTGCCAATAAGTTCAACAAGGCCCAATAGTGTTCACGAGCGCCGTACTGATCGCATTGTTCAAGTCCGGTTTGAAGAAGGGTGCGAGCTTCGGGTAGGCGGCCCTGCAAGCGATAAAGGTTGCCTAGATAAAGGCGAAATTCAATTTCTACCGGATCGCTTAATTGGTTACTGCGGGCAATGGCTTGAGTGAGATAACTTTCCCACTCGATGCCTTGCCCCCGGCGCATCATCAGATCATTAAGCTGGCGGATTAGGTCGCGCGTGGCGGCCCAGGCTTCAGGGAGGACCAGCCCGTAGCCGATGGCTCGCAGGGCTTGGGGCGTTTCTTGGGCAAAATGAGCGGGATCGGACCGGGCGCAGTCGAGCCAATATTGGCTGTTGGTGATGATAAGTTGGTGGAAAATACCAGGCCAAACCTCGGGTAAAAGGTCGGTGGTTAGCACATCCATTTAAGTACCTGTCGGTGAAGAAAGGTTTCGGTCAGGCGATGAATGTAATAGCGCCGTTCGTGGATGGTGCCGCCCACATCCACCAGCGACAGGCGAATCAGCAGATCGAGCGACGGGTAGAGCGCCTCTTCCTCAATACCGGTGACGCCGGCCAGATGGGTCAGCGTGGTGCCGGGCCGGGCGGCCAGCGGCATCGCCACAAAGACGCGCCGGGTGTTGTCATCCAATAGATCCCAGGCCTGGCGGTAGATGAATTCATATAGCGCCTCGACTTGCCGGCCGCGCGCTTCGCTTAAGTCGGCCAAAACCCGGGGCAGCGAGCGTACCTGCACCTGGCCGATCAGCAGCTTGAGGGCCAGGGGGTTACCGCCGGCGATGCGGTGAATATGGTCAATTGTCTCAGCCGGAGCCTGGGCTAACTCTTCGATGCCCCGCCGGCGGGCCTCATCGCGGATGAGATCCTCGGCGCTGGCTAAATCCAGTTCGGCCAGGTTGGTGGTATGGACGTCGCCGTGTTCGTGGAGGCTGACCCGGCTGGTTAATAAACACCAGGCCGACTGGCCCAATTCACGCAGAATAGGCAGCAGTTCACGGTAGTCGGCGATGGTTTCCAGGTTGTCGAGAATGATCAGATGGCTTTGGCGGGCCATTCGCAGTTTCAGCGCCGGGAGAAGCTGGTCGATGGGTTGGGGCGGGACCGGTTGGTCGCGCAGTTGCAGATCGAGCGCCTGGATGAACTGCTCGGCGGTTAAGACCGGTTTTTCCGTGGGTTGAATTTCGCCCCAGGGCGCCAACCGCTGCTGGCGGGCCGTAATCCAGACGATCTCTTCAAAACTGCCTTGATCGACGAGATCGCGGGCAATGGCGTCGGCCATACTGGTCTTGCCGATACCGCCGATGCCGGTCAGGCAAAACAACTTGATATCGGGCTGGCTGCGGAGGAGTTGAACCAGCTTGTGACGAAGATCAGTCGCGCCAAAAAGCTGATGATAGGAGGGCGGCTCCAAACGGCTCTTTAGCCGGGTAACGTGCGTGGTGCGAATATCGGTTTCCAAGGTGTCGGCCAACTCGGCCAGCGCCCGTAAGGCTTCACGGCGGCGGCGGTAAAAACCGCTCTCGGAGATGCCCAACGAATTCGCTACGGCAAAGCCGGTTTTTTCATCAATATAGCGGGCTTGAAGTAACGTGGCGGCCTCGGAGTTGCTCTCTTTTAAGGCTTCCAGGAGATCATAAATGAGCTGTTTGGTAAGTTGTAACGGGTTATTGGCTTTTTCGGACAGGTGGGATTTAGTTCTGCGGGTAAGATAGGGCAGTATCTGGTCAAACGAAACATTTTGGTCGGGATTGTGCCATTGTTTCAGCGCTTCTTGGAGTTGCTCTAGGAGATATGATTCATCGAATTGTTGGGGTGACATAGCTTCCTCTCTTAACTGATCTATTATAACATAACCCGGTAAAGTTTCTCAAGTTACAGTAAAGCTCATTAATAGACAGTATTGTGAAGTGATTTAACAGTAGTCTGATAGTGAAAGGGAGGAAAAACTATGATAAATTGTTATCAATCATGATGACAGTTGTAACGAAACTGAGCAAAATGTCGAATTTTCGCCACGGTCAGACAGTGATGCTCCTGGCAGACGGATTCGATGAAACGCCTACAATTAGCGTTTTAATCGCCCTACGAGAAGCCGGGCTGCGAACGAAATTGGTCGGTTTGCGCTCGAAGCCAACGGCCGGCGCGCATGGAATCATGCTTATACCGGACTTAAGTTTGAGTCAACTCCTGGAAATGAAGTCAGCTATCTGTGCGCTTATTTTGCCTGGGGGAGGCGGGCATCTTGAGCGACTGCGTCAGGACCCACGGGTCAATTTTATTTTACAATCGAGTGCGGACAGCGATGTGGCTTTTGTCACTATCGATCAGGGAGCTGCTAACCTGTTGGAAGAATATATTAGACATCCAACTCGATGTCTAGCATTATACACGGGAGAATCTCGCATCGATGAACTTGGATATCAAATTGTAAATTGGTTATTAGAAACTGAGAGGGAGTAACCATTATGCCGGCTACATCGTATGAAATTTTACGAATGCTGCTGCCAAAGGAGGCCCATCCTTTGCCGGAGGAACGACTGGCAACGTTAAAGAGTCTACTCGCGCACGCCTGTAATATTCCTCAAGACGAAATTCACTTTCCACCTCACAAAAAAGATGGCCTGTGGGTGTGTGTGAGTTTGCCTAAAGTTAGGGCGCAGCGGTTAATTGAACTGTTTACCCAAAATGATAAGGCGCTGCAATCTCTACGCGCTGAGTTTGTGATCGGTCAGCTCAATATGCTGCCGGTTATTTATGATTCGGCGCAATTTAAAGAACTGCGGTCCGACCATATATCGTTAATCCGGTTGGTGTATCTTGGCGCCGAGCGGCTTGAACTGGAGCAAATGTTAGACCACGATCGCCACGACACCTTATCGATATTAACGCGGGTCCTCCACGGCCACGGGAAGCCGTTTGTTCGGCAAATTGTGAAAATTGGCAGCCGGGCCGAACTACGCCGGAAATGGCAGGTCGGCCGGCAGAATGCGCCAACGGCCCTCCCTTTAATTGCGCCCCGGTTGGATAACTTCGTGGAGTGGCAGGGGATGGCCGGGATGAATTATAGCTTTGTTGGCGGCGGTATGTTCGGCCAAACGCGAACGTTGAAAGCATTGTGTCAAGATGACCGGGTGCCGACGCAGACGTTGATAAATATCATCAAGACCACGTTGGGGGATACGTTGGGCCATCACTGGTATGCTCAAAATACGCCCCTGGTTTGCTCTTTTGCCGAAGCGTACAGTTCGGTTTTGGTTGAACAGCTTCGGGTTCGGCTGCGCCCGGACTCGGCCGATGGGGTGAGCCAGTCGGGCGGTTCGCCGGACTATTTGGCCGGCTATCGACGTTTGACCGGCGAGTCCATCCTCCAGTCCTCCCACCGGCTGCCGCCCGGTGAATTGGTCCAAATTCGCGGTTTGATGGTCACCGCCATCGAGCCGGACGAGCTAACGCTGCAACACCCGATCGATCCCGGCATCGTCGTTCGAGTCGAGGGGGCGTCGCTGCCGGCGTTGTCGCGCCAAGATCGGGTGGTGGTGCGCGGTGAGGTCGTCAACAACCGGCAGCAGCGTTTGATTGAGATGGCTCAACGTGTTTTTGCCGGGGTGACAGATATGGCTGTAGATGTTAACCAACCATCACTGGCCTTAATGAGCCGCACCAACCCCTACCCAAACCCCCTTTTGCTGTACGAGGATAGGCTAAAGCAGACGCTGCATGGCCGTAAAGCCATGGTCTATGGCCAGATGCGCTCCGACGCGATATTAGTGGACCAACGGCAGGGCGGCTGGCTGACCGGCCTTGAAGCCGTGGGTGAGCGCCACGCGCTTTTTGATTTTATCATGCTGGAGACTTGTCTGCGACAATGTTTGGCCGCTCCGGGGACGGAGCCGTTTTCACTGGCCGACTACATTCAGTTTGAAGAGAATTTGACCGCCGCCACCCTGGGCGAAACAGCGTCGATTCCGGACAACGCCCGGCTGAAACGGGCTTTTCTGCTGATCGACGCGCTGCGTAACGTGGCCCGGCCATATATGCATCAACCGGCCGATTTTGCCTTGGAATATTTTCCGGCGCTTTTTCTGGTCAATTTGGGTCTGCTCGGCTGCCATGAGACCATCGGTGATGAGGCAGCCCGTTTGGGGTTTTTGACAGCGGCGGTAGTAGGTAAATCAACCTCCGGGCGGGGAGGAACCACCCCCTATTCTTTTAAGAGCCAACTTTTGAGACAGCCGGTGTGATATGAATATGAGGTACGCAGTTCAAAAGGTGACAGTCACTTGGGTGTGATAAATCGACCTTTTTGGGCTAAATGGACGTCATTCTCGACAAAAAGTGACTGTCACCTGGTTCGTTAAACCCAACTGCGTAAGTGTTATGAAAATCCGGAGCGCAAAGCTGGCTTGGTCGCTCTGATGATCTACTCCATGGCTCGCTGCTTCAACTTATAGAGCTTGTTCAACGCCTCCAGGGGTGACAGCGAGTCGACGTCAAGCTCTTTGATCTCCTCCACCAACGGGTGTGTCTCCGGCGCTAAGAAGGACATCTGTACCCCTGAGAACGCCTGCCGCGTGCGTTCGCGGCGCTCCCGGAAATCGGCATTGCCTTCCAATTCCTCTAAAATTTCATTGGCCCGGTCGATGACCGCTTTCGGAATGCCGGCGATTTGCGCCACGTGAATGCCGTAAGATCGATCGGCGCCGCCGGGTACAATTTTATGCAGAAAGATGACTTTGCTGCCTTCCTCGGCTACGGCCACGTTGTAGTTGCGCAAATGGGGCAAATACTTGGCCACCTCGGTCAGTTCGTGGTAGTGGGTGGCAAATAGGGTTTTCGCCCGAATTTTGGGGTTGTTGTGGATGTATTCCACCACCGCCCGGGCAATGGCCAGCCCGTCATAAGTGCTGGTTCCCCGCCCTACTTCATCTAAGATGAGCAAACTGCGCCCCGTGCTCTGCGACAAAATGGCCGCTGTCTCGACCATCTCCACCATAAAGGTGCTTTGTCCGGCGTGGATTTCATCCTGCGCGCCAATGCGGGTGAAAATGCGATCCACCAGGCCGATGTGCGCCCGGTCGGCCGGCACAAAGCTGCCGATTTGGGCCATCAGCACAATCAGGGCCACCTGGCGCAAAAAGGTGCTTTTACCGGACATGTTTGGCCCGGTGATGATGTGGATCATCTCCTCGGAGGACATCCGAATATCGTTAGGCACAAAGGCCGTGGCCAGCCCGTCGGCATCGACCAGCGGCATGGTTTCGACGACCGGATGGCGGCCGTTGACAATCTCCAAGGGGATGTCGTCGCTGAGGAGCGGGCGGACATAGTTGTTATGCAGCGCGACTTCCGCCAGGGCCGTGACCACGTCCAAATAGGCTAACGTGCGAGCGGTCGTGAGCAAGCGCTGGGCCGAGGCGGCAATCTGAGCGCAGACTTCTCGAAAGATGCGGACTTCAACTTCAAGCTGGCGCTCGTCGGCGTTGAGGATGAGGCTTTCGTACTCTTTGAGTTCGGGCGTAATGTAGCGTTCGGCGTTGACCAGCGTTTGCTTGC
>JAGRCC010000987.1 GCA_020433785.1 Anaerolineae bacterium | reverse complement strand
GACATGCTAACTGCGTGAGTCCTATGTAAATCAATAAATTAATCGAGAAATAACAAAGCTTGCTTTGTTGCTCCGACACGTTATTCGATTAATTTCTAAAACCGCAAAAGCACTTACTACGAACGGATTTTAAACTGATACCCCCCCAAAAGCCCATTGAATAACGCCAATTCATTTGCTATACTGAAATAGTTAGAATTCAGTTCGCGGTACCTTACCAGCTCAATCAATACGGGTCTAAAGTTCAGTACTCCACCGTTAGAATGGAATAGTGATGCAATTTTATCTATTTGCAGCTAATTTGTTTACGCTGACGGCATTTTTGCTAGGCTTAAGTAATTTCTCACGCGGCAGACATAGCTGGCGACTATTGCCGCTATTTTTTTTGGTCATCACCCAGTCGATTAGCCTTATTGTGACATTGGCCGGCTCATCCGGCGGGGCGCTGGTCGACTCGGCGGCGCGTACGATTGCCGCCTTGAGCGTATTTAGCGCCGTGTGTTTGATCTGGGCTTTGACCCAGTGGGCCAACCTATCCGATTTGAAACGGCGTTTAGCCTGGGTCGGGGCCGGGGTGGCCTTATTTTTATGTATTTTCCCCCTCATTCCTGATTGGCCTATTCCCTTTGAACTCCATACGATCCTGATCACGATGATCGGTTCGCTGCTGATTTTGAGCAGTCTTGATCGACCCCAGTGGCTGCCGTTGCTGGCGCCGTTTGTCGTGGCGCTGGCCAGTTTGTTTAGCCTGCTTAATTGGCCCAGCTTAGCGTGGGGCAGTCACTTGCTGGCGTATGCCCTGTTGATTGCGGCCTTGCACACCGAGCAACTTCAGGCGTATCGGCTGCGGCAAATTATGTCGCAGGAAATGGCTGAGGAGGCTCTACTGCACAGTCAGGAAAAGCAGCGGTTGCTGGAAGTGACGGAGATTATCAGCGCTATCCCCAGCCTGGCCGAGTCGATGGGGCATCTAGCCCGGAACATGGCCTATCTAACCGGCTCCGATCTGGCGGCCTTATTATTTCTGGAGATCGATCGGCCGGACCGGGTTCACTTAGGCGCGCTTTACACCCCGGATCGATCCATCGAACCCAGCCGGCCCGTTTATGAGCTGGCTGATTTCCCACTGCTGCAACAGGCGCTTGATAGCCGTCATGCGCAAGTCATCACGCCATATCAAAACCAGGACCAATTAGCGCCGCTCTATGGTATATGGGCCGGCGATCATTGGGGGCCCACGCTTGTTCAGCCGTTAGCGGCTCATAGCCGGGCGGTGGGGTGGTTGATCCTCAGCAATCCGCTCAGTGGGGCGCTGATTCAGACCGATGCCAGAGAATTGTGCCGGCGCGTATCGGCCCAGATGGCGGCGATGGTGGAGGCTTACCGGTGGTATCGTCATCTTGAGCAGCGACAAAATGGGGCGGAGAAGGCAACGCCGATTGACGCCACCAATTACCTGGCTATTTTGGAGTCCTTGAGCGAAGGGGTGGTGGTGAGTAATATCAGCGGTCAAGTTTGGCTGGTTAACCGGGCGGCTGAGCGGATTTTGGGCCGCAGCCGTACTGACCTGATCGGCCAACCCATTGGCACGATTTACGGTCAGATCGACTCCGGTGAATCGATTGAACATTTGGCCGTTAATTTCTCGCGCCGTAATGAACCGCTGCCGACCTTTTATGAAGATGACCAGCGCGCCATTCGAGGCCAGTTAGCACCCTGGCGAAACACTGACCGGGAGTGGTTAGGCATTGTGGCTATTTTCAGAGATGTAACCACCACGGTCAGAGCCGATCAAGCCCGAGACAATTTTATTGGTTCCTTGGCTCAAACGCTGCGTGAGCCTCTGGCCATTATTAAAGGGTACGCCGAGTTATCCCTGCAAGGGCAGCTCGATGAATATTCATCGGACCAACTTCAGGTGCAGCACATTATTCACACCAGTGTTGATCGGGTTATCGAAGTCCTCAATAATTCGATCCAGGTCTGCGTGCAGACGAATCATAAAATATCACCCCGCTTTGAGGAGATTAATCCCAACGAGGTCATCGACCAGGCTTTTTACAATGCCGAAGCGCTGGCTCAGGTGCGAGATATCACTTTGAAGCGTGAAAGCAAGTCGGTTCTACCGCCGATCATCGCTGATCGCACCCACGTCTTCCGTATTCTGGAGAATCTTCTGTCCAATGCCTGCCGATTTACCCCACCAGGTGGCCGGGTAACGCTTCGAACCTGGGTTCAGGAAGAGCGGGAACACAATAAATTCATTCCTTATCTCATCTTCACTGTGGCTGATAATGGCGTTGGTATCTCTAAGCGAGCCATCAAGCGTATTTTTGAGCCGTTTTACCGGCTAGATAATCAACATCCTACTGATGAACAGGGGATGGGTATGGGTCTAGCTGTAGTCAAAGATCTGGTTGAGGCTCACAATGGCCGGGTATGGGTCGAAAGCACTGTGGGTGAAGGCAGCGTATTTTTTGTGGGGTTGCCCTTATCACAAGGGTAAGTTGGGGCCAATGAGTAACCGGTTCTCAAATGTGTAAACCGCAGTGCCTGGCACCGGCCTAGTGACCTTTTGACTTTACTTGGGTGGAGCTTATAATTTCCGAGGTTATATTCAAGTACGGTAAGTGGATTTAGGGATAAGACGACTAAGTAATATGCAAAACGTTGAAGAAAAGACATCGATCTTAATTATTGAAGATGACCAGACGCTCCAACAGACGCTGGCTTATAACTTAAATCAAGAAGGGTATAACGTATCAGTGGCCAGCGACGGCCAAACCGGTTTATCCCTGGCGCGATCGCTTACCCCGGATTTGGTGGTGCTTGACATTATGCTGCCGGAGTTAGATGGCCTGTCGATGTGCCGAATTTTGCGGCGCGAGATGGACTCGACGGCCATTATAATGCTGACCGCCCGGTCGAGCGAGGTCGATAAAATTATTGGGCTTGACTCAGGCGCGGATGACTACATCACCAAACCGTTCGGTTTTGGCGAGTTACTGGCCCGAATTCGAGCCGCTCTGCGCCGCAAGCCCAACTCGGCCATGCCCAAACAGTTAAAAGCGGATGATCTGGTGGTTGATCTAGTTGGCCGCAAAGCCTTTTTAGGTCAGCAGCTGCTGGATTTAAGCTTTAAGGAATTCGACTTGCTGGCCGAATTGATGAACAACCAGGGTATCGTCCTTTCACGGGATTTGTTGTTGACCAAAGTGTGGGGCTATGACTACTATGGGGAGTCGCGTACAGTTGACGTACATATCCGCTGGCTGCGGGAAAAGATTGAAGAAAACCCCTCAAAACCGAAACGGATTACCACTATTCGCAGTATCGGTTATCGATTTGAGGGGTAGTACCCCATCAGCGTCGTTAGGCGGGTATTCTTTCGAAATCTGTATTGACTTCGTGCATTAATCCGGTGGTAATGTAGATAATGCGTTCTGCCACGTTTGTGATCAGGTCGCCAAATCGCTCCAATTCTCGCGCCATTCGTAAAAATTCATAGTTCGTTTCACATTTGTCGGGGCTTTCAGCCCTGGCCATTCTAACCATCATTCGCGTAAAAAGTTGAGCGTACAGTTCATCGATATCATTGTCGCGATTAGGAATCTGTTGGGCTAAATCGAGATCACGGGTGGCGTAGGCTGTCATCACTTGCCTTAGCATCTCCGTAACAATGGCGCCCATTTCAGCCAGTTCCGACGGTTGGGATTGGGTCGGGTTATCTTCCAAATGCAGCACGGCTTTAGCGATCCCCTTCGCCTGGTCGCCCATCCGTTCCAGGTCAACAATCATATTCATGACCGCAATGATAGCTCGCAAATCTCGCGCGTTCGGCTGTTGGGTGCTGATAATCATGGTGCATTCCTCTTCAACAGCGAAGCGTTTCTCGTTGACCGCTTTGTCAGCCGCGTAGACTTTACGAGCCAGTGAAAAATCAAGCTTATCCATCGCTTTTAGTGCTAAACTTAGTTCTTCCTCGACCATGCTACCCATCGTTAAAATATCGTCTCGTAACCTATTAAGTTGACCTTCAAATTTTTCTCGCATGATACATTTTCCTCTCTTAAGAAAATTCCACTAAAAGTTCTTAAAGATTGTTAGTGGAATTTAACCGATACTTCTCTTTATTTTAACACGTTTTTAAGAATTTGTTAAGTGTATTTAACAAATTTGATCATGCTGAGTATAATGTAACCAACCTTATCCAAAAATAGGTCCAATTTATAGATCGCAGCAGCTTGAAAAGGCCATTGCGGTCAACTGATGATACGGCAGACATAGGCGTGCTTCCGGAAAATACCTTTGACGTTGGAAATATAATTTTTGGTTTGTTAGGTGGTTTGGCTCTCTTTCTTTTTGGCATGGATCAAATGACCCAAGCCCTTAGAGATTTAGCCGGTCGGCGCATGAAAACCTTGCTGGCCAAACTGACAACCAATCGCTTCAAAGCCGTATTTACGGGCGCTTTTGTGACAATGGTTATCCAATCCTCGTCGGTGACCACGGTTTTAGTGGTAGGCTTTGTTTCGGCCGGTTTGCTGGCACTGGGTCAGGCCATTGGTATTATCTTAGGGGCCGATATCGGTACCACCGTAACGGCGCAGATTATCGCTTTCAATGTGACCAAATATGCCCTAATTCTGGTGGCGTTTGGTTTTGCGGCGATGGTCCTTCCGAAGCAAAAAAAATCGCAGCGCTATGGAGCCATGATCATGGGGCTGGGGCTTATTTTTTTCGGCATGGAGTTGATGAGCAGCGCGACCTTCCCCCTGCGAACCTACGCTCCGTTTATCGATTTGATGCGCCACCTGGACAACCCGTTGCTGGGTATTTTGATCGGCACCCTATTTACCGCCATTATTCAAAGCTCGTCGGCAACAATGGGGATTATTATTGTGCTGGCTGCGCAGGGATTTGTCACGTTAGAGGCCGGTATAGCCCTGGCTTTGGGCGCTAACATCGGCACAGCGGTTACGGCTATTTTGGCCTCACTGGGCAAACCGCCCGATGCGGTTCGAGCGGCGGTGGCACACGTTTTGTTCAAAGTGATCGGCGTTTTTCTTTGGTTTGGATTGATAAGCCAACTCGCCCTGCTGGTTCGTTGGATTTCACCCGCCGCGCCGGAATCGCTAACCGGTACGGCAAAACTGGCAGTTGAAGCGCCGCGCCAAATTGCTAACGCTCATACCGTGTTTAATGTCGTCAATACCTTTATTTTTATCTGGTTTATCACACCGTTCGCTCGGTTTCTCAACTATCTTATTCCCGACCGCCCGGAGAAAGTGACTGAAGTTGCCCAGCCTAAGTATCTTGATCACAATGTGCTGTCAACGCCGGAACTGGCGTTGGATCGAGTCCGGCTTGAGTTGGGCCGATTGGGCCAGTTCACAGCCGACTTGCTAAGAGCGGCCTTTTATAGCGTTTGTTACGGCGGTAAAGACGATATAACCTTACTAAAGGAGATGGACGATGATATTGACGCTTTGTATAGCCACATCGTGACCTATTTGGGCCAACTATCGCATGAAACGTTGTCTGCTCAATATTCAGATCGATTAGCCCATTATCTGGCTGTGGCTAATTATTTGGAAAATATTGGCGATATGGTCGAGATGAATATGGTCGAGGTGGGAAAAGCTCGCCTTAGCCTCAATGTTTATATCAGCCAGCCAACTCAGGATTTGCTGAAGGGGCTGCACAACCAAGTTTTATGGGCGGTAGAAGCCTCGGTTCAAGCTTTAGTAACGCCCGATATAGAGCTGGCCAAGCAAGTCATCGAGGCTAAATCGAAAATCGGGCAGTCGGCTCAACGGGTTGAAACGCATTTAGCCCACCGCCTCGTAGCCGAAGAGCCAAACCGGTTTGATACATTTCGGCTTGAGTCGGAGATGATTGAGTATTTGAAGCGAATTTATTATTTTGCCAAACGGATCGCCAAGATTGTGGCTGACATTGACCCGATTGATAGCCAAATTGAGCTACAGCCTAGCCCAATGGTGAATGGAACCGGTTCTATTAAATAAACACCGCGCGTTATTAAATATTTTTAAACAATTCTTTACGGAATATTAAATTACAGTTAACTCTTTCTTTAATTGGTTCATTTACAGTTTTTCCGGACATTAAATTATAATTCTGAGACGAGTCCAAATCAATTGTGGGTATTTCCAAAAGGGGACCGGCCTGTGCAAGAAGCTGCCGAAGCATTCACGACACATGAAAAAAAATCGATTCTAATTATTGAAGATGATGATACGCTTAGACAAACCCTGGCTTATAATCTTGAGCGTGAAGGGTACGCTATCAACACGGCTGAGGAAGGACGAAGTGGCCTGGACCTGGCTCGAGACGATGTTCCGGATTTGATCATCCTGGATTTGATGCTGCCCGGCTTAGATGGCTTGTCGGTGTGTCGTATCCTCCGCCGCGAATTAGACGTACCCATTATCATTTTAACCGCGCGGTCCGGCGAAGTAGACAAGATCGTGGGCCTTGACTCTGGGGCCGATGATTACATCACCAAACCCTTTAGTCTGGGCGAACTCCTGGCCCGGGTCCGAGCCGCACTGCGCCGCCAGCCTAAAGCCGTGACCGACCGCCTAGAGTCGAGCGATTTATCGTTGGATTTGATCGGGCGCAAGGCTTATAAAGGGACTGATATGTTAAACCTCAGCTACAAAGAGTTCGATCTGTTGGCGGAACTCATGCGCAATAAAGGTATGGTTCTCTCTCGCGATTTGCTGCTCACCAAAGTCTGGGGATATGAAGCGGTGGGTGAGTCGCGCACCGTGGATGTTCACGTGCGCTGGCTGCGTGAGAAGATCGAAGAAAACCCCTCGAAACCCAAACGTATTACCACTATTCAGCGTATCGGTTATCGTTTTGAAGGATAACCTCGTCCGAAAATCCGCTTGTTAAAAATATTTAGCCTGATTTTTACCCGATCTTAAATAACCCTTAACTCGCTGATTAAGCGAGTTGGTTATAATTCTTCTAGATTATGTTCAGGATTGCTTGTCGTCGTTGATCACATCGACGCCAGAGGTCCGGTTATGAAGTTGAAATGTATTAAATCATAGCGAACAAAGGAGTTCACCATGGAAAGGATAGCAAAACAAACAGTGGAAGAAACCGTTGGGACGGTCAGTCTCAAAATAGCACGACTGGAAAATGAATTGAAGCTGCTCAGTGTCAAACAACACCTGAGTAGCTCTTATCCTGACTATCAGGCCAAACTGGCGTTGCAAGAGGCCTCTGCCCGGCTTCAGTTGAGCCTGATGATGGAAGTTCGAGACCAATTTATGCGAGTCTGTTGATGAATGATGAGGAAATTGATGAACGGTATCAAAGAAGATAAAAATCGGTTCGGCCAACTAGTTGAAACATTATCCGATGGCTGGGAAATTGAGCAGCCGGTCCTCCTTGGCTCGATGTGGACAGACAACGCCTATCATTTCGTTTTACGGAAACGGGCTGAAGACAAAACCAAACTGCTTAGTTTACGGCCTTCGCCGGAGCTTCTGGTATTTTTGTCGGAAAATAATATCAATATTAAAGCGATTTGAGCCAAATGCTTCAACCTGAAGCAGAGGGAGTGGAACATGGTGATTCCGCTCTTTTTTATTTCCCCCGCCCTAACCCCCTGAATTTGTAAAATACACTTAACGTAACCTTTACTCCACCTTAATATCAAGTTAATTCCACCTTTACTTGGGTAGTTTAACCTAAAAGTGACCATCTTCTTCTCTATCTCCTCCTTTTGGGGTAGAGGACAAAATCCTCTACTCCAAAATATTTTTTACCAGAACGGTCTTGTTAAAAATACTTAATCGTATTTTAACTCAACCTTAATACCGAGTTAAAGAACCCTTTAAAGGTGCGTATTATCTTACCGGATACGTGGAAGTCATTTTGGATGCGCTTCGTTTGATTTAAAGTTGTCTGCTTAAACACCCTGTAAAATTTTCTATTGAGTTACTAAGGAGGAAAGGTTTAGTATGAGTTGGAATAAATTAAGACCAATTTGTTTATTGATAAGTTTATTGCTTATCATAAGCGTCGTCGCCGCTTGCGGCGGCGCGCCGGCCGAAGCGCCGCCGGCTGAAAAAGAGGCCCCGGCTGAAGAAGCCGCGCCGGCTGAAGAAGCGCCGGCTGAAGAAGCGCCGGCTGAAGAAGCCGCGCCGGCTGAAGAAGCCGCGCCGGCTGAAGAAGAAGCCATGGCAACTGAAGAAGCCCCGGCCGAAGAAGAAGCCATGGCTGAAGAAGAAGCCCCGGCCGAGAGTGAGATGGCGATGGGCGAACTGCCGGAAGTGGATCCACTGAGCGTGACGGGCGATATCATCAGCGCGGGAAGTTCGACGGTGTTCCCGTTGAGCGAGCGGATGGC
>JAGRCC010000986.1 GCA_020433785.1 Anaerolineae bacterium | reverse complement strand
CAAGTGGGTTCGTTCATCAACTACTACCTGACCCACGTCAATGACGAAATCCTGGATGTGGGTTACTTCCCGGCCAGCGATGCCTCCTTGGGCGAAGCCAAAGCCAAACTCGGCGATGCCTTGGCGGCGATGCCTTAAGCCGCTTGGTACTCTAGTTAGAGAATTAAGATAACAATGCTGTGGAAAGAGGATAAGAGTATCTCTTTCCACAGCATACAGTTATAAAATTAGTTATCTGTCCTACAGTAATAACAGCACTTATTCTAACTATTCAAATTTGTCTTCATCTTATAAAATATATTTGAGATGAAGTTGTTTGTATAATTAGTAGACCACACGATGCCCTTCGATATCATCTCGACAGGCGCGGCCTACTCAGGCAGTGGTTTGCGGCTAATATTTCACTCGATCTTTTTACACTGGCTTGAAGGCGTGAGCGAGAAACGGGTTAAAGGATGACCCTATCGACTACGCTATTTATTGAGGAGGATTAAATTTTATGGCAGTAGGCGCATCGAGTAGACCCGAAGTCACTTCACAAGCCGAAGTCGATATCAAAACTCAACTCCGTAAGCATCCCCGTGTGGGAGAAACGTTGATAGAGGCATTCTTATTTATATGTGGCGCGGTTTCAATATTAACAACAGTAGGTATAGTTTTTGTTTTGGCTGAAGAGTCGCTGCTCTTTTTTACCTCCGGTGAGGTGTCGTTGACAGAGTTTTTCACCGGCACCGTTTGGCAGCCCGCTATCGGGCAATTTGGGATTTGGGCCTTGATGAACGCCACCTTTACGGTGACTATTATTGCCATGATAGTGGCCTTGCCACTGGGGTTAGCGGTGGCGATTTATTTGAGCGAGTATGCTTCGCTCCGGGTTCGCAGTATCCTCAAACCGGTTTTGGAAGTGTTGGCCGGTATTCCCACGGTGGTTTACGGCTACTTTGCCTTGACCTTTATGACGCCCGCCCTACGCAACATTTTCGGTGACAATGTTGTCCAAATCTATAATACGGCCTCAGCCGGTATTGTTATTGGTATTCTTATTTTACCGCTGGTCAGCTCGATGGCTGAAGATGCCTTAAGCGCCGTCCCCAATTCGCTGCGCCAGGCGGCTTTTGGCTTAGGCGCCACCAAACTGGAAACAGCCGTACAGGTGGTGCTGCCGGCCGCAATTTCCGGTATCGCTGCCGCGTTTATTGTGGCTATCTCTCGAGCCATCGGCGAAACGATGGTCGTGGCTATCGCCGCCGGAGCCGGCCCCAAATTCACTTTTAACCCGTTCGAAGCGGCGGAAACGATGACCGGTCACATCGTTCGCATCAGTGGCGGTGACTTAAGTTACGACTCTATTGATTACAACAGCATCTTTGCCATCGGTTTGGTGCTGTTTTGTATAACTCTTGTGCTTAACATTATCAGCCGCTACGTGGTGGCCCACTTTCGGGAGGAGTACGAATGAACCAAGATACGCAACCAGGCAACGTTGGTTCTTATCCCGAGGATAATGACCTTAAAAAATTTATTGATAACCGTAAACGGGGTGGCTTAGTCTGGCGGCTTTCTTTCCAACTTGCTACGCTGATAGCTATTTTGGCCCTGCTGGCCCTGCTCTATAACATTTTTAACGGGGCTTTCGGTTATGTTGCCCTTCAAAACAACGTTGATCCCGATGCCTTGGTTTTGGCAATGGAAGAGGATCAGATGCTGTCTTCGCCCGATACTATTTCGAGTGAAGATGATAACGAGTTAGTCAAGGGCATCGAGAACAACCCCAACGCCATCGGGTTTTTCGGTTATGCCTATTACAATGACAATGCTGATAAGTTGAAACTTATCTCCGTCGATGGTCAAACCCCCTCACGAGAGACAGCCGAAAGTGGCGATTATCCGCTGGCTCGTCCCCTGTTTATTTACAGTGCGGCTGATGTTATGCAGGAAAATCCAGCTATTGGCGCTTTCATCGATTATTATCTGACTAACGTGAATACGGTAATCGAGGACGTGGGCTATTTCCCGATATCAGATGAACTATTAAATGAGGCCGTTGCCACTTGGTCCACTGCCGCCGGCGATCAGGCTGAAGCGCTTCAATCTTATGCGACTAATCCAGCGGACGTTAGTGATCACGATATTCGCATATCGGGCAGCTCAACAGTTTATCCTCTAACCCGGCAGATGGCGATTCAGTTTCGTCGGGCCGGATTTCAAGGGGGCCTCGACTTGCAGCAAACGGGAACCACCGCCGGTTTTAGAGCCTTCTGCGAAGATGGGACAACCGATATCAGTAATGCCAGTCGGCCTATCACCCGAGCCGAAGTTGAAGCCTGTGAAGATAAAAAACTGACGCCGGTGGAGTTTCGAGTAGGTACCGATGCTTTAGCCATTGTGGTTAGCGCGGACAATACCTTCCTTGAAAACGTCACCAAAGATGAACTCCGCCAGATTTTTACCACCGCCGAAAATTGGTCGGATGTCAATCCGGATTGGCCCAACGAGCCCATCGAACGGTTTATTCCCGGCGCCGACAGCGGCACGCTCGACTTTTTTGCTGAGACGGTATTCAATCGCCAGCTGGACGAGTTAACCGAACCGGAATTGACCAATATTTTAGAAGCTAATCTCTCCGCCGGTTTGCTGCGCCGCTATGAGTCTGAAACGCCGCTGGCCGAACGCTCTCAAGCGGAATTGGTTGATTTGGTGATGGAGCGGGTGGTAGAACAGAAAGTGGTTGGCTCCTGGAAATTAACCGAGTCGCTATTTAATCGAACCGCCATCGAAGAAGAGGTTGCCCGAATTCCTCAGGGCGAGCTGGAATGGCGCAGTTGGATCTCACCCGAGTTCCTTATTACCCCGCAGTCGAGTACACCGGAGTTGGCGGGGGTTCGTACCGCGCTTTTTGGGACCTTATGGGTGATTGCCATTACTATTCTGATAGCCCTGCCCATCGGGGTAGGAGCGGCCATTTACCTGGAGGAATACGCCATTATGGTCGCTAATCCTACCTTGCGACGCATCAATGGGATCATCCAAACCAACATTAACAATCTGGCTGGCGTGCCTTCCATTATCTACGGGATATTGGGCCTGGCGATTTTTGTACGGGCCATCGAGCCGATTACCAGCGGTACACTCTTTGGCGTATCCGATCCAACCACAGCGAATGGCCGGACAATTATTTCGGCCAGTTTTACGTTGGCCTTGTTAATTTTACCTTTGATTATCATCAACGCCCAGGAAGCCATTCGGGCTGTCCCCAATTCATTACGCCAGGCCGGGATGGGGTTGGGGGCAACCCGCTGGCAAACCATCTGGAGCCACGTTTTGCCCAATGCCATTCCCGGAATTCTAACCGGTAATATTTTAGCCATGTCTCGCGCTATCGGGGAAACTGCCCCGTTAGTGGTGATCGGGGCTTCGACCTTTATCACGGTTGATCCCACCAGCCCCTTCTCAAAATTTACAGTTCTACCCATTCAAATCTATCAATGGGTCTCTCGCCCCCAACCTGAATTTCGCAACATTGCGGCGGCGGCGATTATTGTTCTGCTTATCCTACTATTAACGTTAAATGCATCGGCGGTCATCCTACGCAACCGCTACACCCGGAGATTATCATGAGTACAAATGGTGCCCCTATTTCCAACGGCAAATATGCCTTAGACTTACAAGATGTTCACTGCTACTACGGCAGTTTTCGAGCTGTTAAAGGCGTTAACCTCAAGCTGCAGGAGCGCAAGATTACCGCTTTTATTGGCCCGTCCGGGTGCGGTAAAAGTACGGTGTTACGCGCCCTCAACCGGATGAATGACTTGATCCCTGGCGGTCGGGTTGAAGGCCGTATCTTGCTCCACGGCAAAAATTTGTATGATAACGATGTTGACCCGGTTGAAGTCCGCCGCCGCATCGGGATGGTCTTCCAGAAACCCAACCCATTCCCTAAAAGCATCTTCGACAACATTGCCTGGGGGGCCAAAATCAATGGGTTCAAAGGCAATATGAAGGAATTAGTCGAGCAGTCACTCCGCTCGGCGGCGTTGTGGGATGAGGTTAAAGACAAATTGGATCAAAGTGGTTTGGGTCTTTCCGGGGGCCAGCAGCAGCGGCTGTGCATTGCCCGCGCTATTGCCACCCAACCCGAAATCATCTTGATGGACGAGCCGTGCTCGGCGCTCGATCCGATTGCTACGCTTAAAATTGAAGATCTCATGCGCGAGTTGGTCAAAAATTACACCATCGTCATCGTTACCCACAACATGCAGCAGGCCGCCCGCGCCTCTGACTACACCGCTTATTACCTGATGGACAGAAGTGACCGGGCCGGTGAGTTGGTTGAATACGGCGAAACCGATCAACTTTTCACCAACCCTAAAGACAAGCGCACCGAAGATTACATTACCGGTCGCTTTGGCTAGATATTTATGCCGCCTACCCAGTGACCGGCGCTTTGCGGCGATTGTGGCTGTTAAGCGCCGGTCACCTAATCGGTTAAAATTAAAAACTCCTTGGTTCGTTGTCACCGCTTTTTTTGCTGCCACTAAAGCGGTGACGACGAACAAAACTGCACTGCGCCGCGATACATCGATCCATAATTCGTCTCCGGTGACGTCCCGTTTCAATAATTTAATGTTTAACTTGAACTCAAAGGTGAGGTTGAATGACGCGTAAAAAACAGGTTTTAATTCTATGCACCGGCAACTCTTGTCGAAGCCAGATGGCCGAGGGATTGATTAACCATGACCTGGGAGATACCTGGCAGGCCTATTCAGCCGGAACAGCGCCAAGTGGGTATGTTCACCCCTTGGCTATTAAAGCGATGGCTGAATTGGGCATCGATATTTCGGAAAATCGCTCCAAATCGACGGAAGAGTTCCGTGATATGGCCATCGAACAGGTCATTACGGTCTGCGACGATGCGGCTGAAAATTGTCCGCTCTGGCTTGGCGCCGGCAACGTGACCCATATCGGCTTTCCCGATCCGGCCAAAGCCACCGGATCTGAGCCGGAAATATTTGCAGTTTTTCAACAGGTGCGCGATGATATTAGAGTACAGGTATTGAGTTTTCTGAACCAACACGCCTAATATCCTTTATCCGACCTCATTTTTCACCCGTAAATTGACTAGAAAACGTCTTGAAACTACTCATAAATTCATAGCTTTATCAGGAGGTCAAAAATGCCGATTAGGCAAGAGTATACGCGTAGTTTGAACCGACTCCAGGACGATGTTCTAATTTTGGGCAGTATGGTTGAAGGTGGCATCAAGGATGCCATGCACGTACTTCAACAGCGCGATATGGAGGGGGCGCGCCGGATCATTGACTGGGATAAACGGGTTAATGAAAAGCGGTTCGCGATTGAGAACAACGCGCTAACTTTAATCGCCACCCAGCAGCCGGCGGCCGGCGATCTGCGCATCATCGCGGCGATTTTGGAAATCATCACCGACCTGGAGCGGGTGGGCGACTATGCCAAAGGCATCGCCAAAATCAATTTGTTGATCGGCGAAGCCCGTTTGATCAAATCCATGGAAGATTTTGTGGTGATGGCGGCTAACGTCTGCCAAATGCTGCATGATGCTCTGGATGCTTTTGTCCATCGCGATGTTGATCTGGCTAAACAGATTGCTAAACGTGATGACGACGTCGATGAGCAGTACAACCAAATTTTTAGAGATTTGCTCCAGCTCATTATTAGCGACACCCGCGTTACCGACCAGGCCACTTATCTGCTGTGGGCCGCCCATAATTTGGAGCGCACCGGCGATCGCGTAGTAAACATTTGCGAGCGCGTCATCTTCATGGTGACCGGCCAGATGATCGAACTAAACGGCAGCGTAGAAGTTGAAACTAGTCCAACCTTGCCAAATTAGATAAATAGATACGTTATTCGGTACATCAAACTGTATAAGTCCTCAACATGCAATCAAATAGACTACTTTTTTTCGGCATAATTATTATCGCTATCGTTGTTGTGGCCGGTATGTTTCTGGCGCGGTCGCTGCTGGTTAATAACGACCCCATCGTTCTCTCCGTTCTGTATTCTACCGAAAAGGAGGCCTGGCTTGATGACGTTAGCGCCGGTTTTGCCGGATCGGTCCACGGCCGGCCTATCCAGCTAGAGTTTGAAAAGATGGGGTCGCGTGAGATCTATCTGTCGGTGCTGGATGGCTCCCGGCAGCCGGATGTGATCAGCCCGGCCAGCTCGCTGCAAATTTCAATATTGCATGATCAATCAGCGGCCGAGGACGATACGCCCATTGTCAGCGCGAGCGGTGCTGACGACTGCCGTTCGGTGGTCAGCACGCCGCTGGTGTTGGTGGCCTGGCAAGAGCGGGCCGCCGCGCTAGGCTGGCTGGATAATCCGGACGCCGATATGTGGGAGCAGTTGCAGGCCGCTGTGGTCAATCCGCAAGGTTGGGCGGCTTACAACCATCCGGAGTGGGGCTATTTTAAGTTCGGACAGACCGACCCCAACAAATCTAACAGCGGCTTAATGGCCCTCCTGTTAATTACCTACGACTTTTTCAACAAAACGGCCGGTTTATCCACCGCCGATATTATCGCCGATGACTACAATCAGTGGTTCGGTGAGTTAGGTAAATTTACCACCGTTGGCGATAGTACCGGTACGTTTATGCAGGAAATCGTCGCGTTCGGGCCGAGTAAGTATGATCTGGTGGCGGTGTACGAGGCCACGGCTATCGAGCAGATGGACAATGCCGCCGGACGATACGGCGAACTGCGCGTTTATTACCCACCGGCAACCGTCCTCAGCGACCACCCTTTTTGCACCCTGCACGCCGACTGGGTAACCTCGGAGAAGGCCGATGCCGCCCAACAGTTTGTTGATTATTTGCTGACCCAACCGGTGCAGGAGAAAGCTTTGGCGCTGGGCTTTCGACCGGCTAACCCCAATATCGCGCTGGATAGCCCGAACAGTCCGTTTAATCGCTACGCCGCCAACGGCCTTAAAACCGATCTCCCGCCCGAGGTTGAACTGCCTTCCGGCGAGGTCTTAAACACCCTCATCAATTTCTGGAACCGGCATCATCGCTAGCCAACATAGAGAACCCATCATGAATAGCCAATTTAACAA
>JAGRCC010000985.1 GCA_020433785.1 Anaerolineae bacterium | reverse complement strand
TTTTCGTTATTTCCAATAATGTCTAATAATGAGGCCGGCCAGACGACCCGGCCGGCCTCATCTCGTGAGTGCTAAAGCGTACACCTAAAAGTGTTTACTCAAAGAAGGCGTTGTAATTGGCCAGTTCTTCGTTGGCTTTTTCGGCGGCTTCATTGAGCGCTTCTTGCGGGGTGAGACCATCATCGAGCACGCGGGAATAGGTTTCGACGATGATCTGGCGGATGGCCGGGAAAGGACCGGCGCGACCGCCGAGTACGGCATAGTTCGTTGCGCCATCTTCCAGCGTAGTCTTGGTGGCAAACAGTTCTTCCATCGCGGTGCGGAAGTTGGGGTTTTCATCCCAGAACGCTTGCAGTTCTGGATCATCTTGGGCATCAACTCGAACGGGATAATAGCCTGTGCCCATATGCCAGGTGCGCTGCTGGTCGAGTTCGGCCATAAATTTCATAAATTCCCAGGCCGCAGCGTTGGTGGCTTCGTCTTCGGAGTCGATCAGCCACAACGCCGCCCCACCGATGATGATGCCGTTGTGGTCGGAACTATTGGAGTGGGGGATGAAAGCGGTTTTGACTTCAAACTCGGCGGTGTCTTGAATACTGCGCGCGCCGGCGGTGGAGTCAAAAAGCATAGCCGATTGGCCGGTTAAGAAGACACTGTCGCTCTCGGTCCAGGTGTTGCCCAGAACGGGGGCATAGCCGTTGGCCATCAAATCGGTCAGGAAGGTGAAGACTTCCACGCCTTCGCCCTGGTTGAAAAGGACTTCAGTGGCGCGATCGGTGCGGCCGTTATTGTTGTCAAAGTAGAGACCGCCGGAGTTGGCCAGGATTTGTTCAAAATACCAGCCAACGGTACCAAACGAGGCGCAGTACTCAACGCCGGACTCTTTGATCGCATCGCAAGCGGCCATAAAGTCGTTGAAGGTCCATTCGGGGTCGGGTTGGTTGAGGCCGGCGGCTTCAAACAGGGCGGGGTTGTAGTAAACGATAAAGGTACTGCTGTTGAAGGCCATCGCGACCATGCCGTTTTCGTCGGAGTAGTAGTCGCGGACAGCAGGGATGAAGGTGTCGGGGTCATAGCCGTCTGCTTCCATCAACTGCCAAGCCGGAACCAGACGACCCGTATCGAACATCGTTTGGGTGGCCAGGTCGAAATTTTGGACAATGTTCGGCTCGGTGCCAGCATCAAAGGAGGCCAGCAGGGCATTGTAGGTGTCATCGTAGCTGCCCTGGTAGGTGGCATTGACCACGATTTTGTCCTGACTATCATTGAAGCGGGTCACCAGTTCATCGACCACTTCGCCCAGGTCGCCACCCATCGCGTGCCAAAATTCCAGTTGGATCGCGTTGCTGGCGGCGGCTTCGGCCTCAGCCGGCGCTTCTTCAGCGGCGGCCTCTTCAGTTGGAGCCGCTTCTTCAGCCGGGGCTTCTTCGGCAACTTCTTCAGTTGGAGCCGCTTCTTGGGCGGCGGTGGGTTCAGCCGGCGGCGGTGTAGTCGCGCCGCACGCGGCCACGAACAGCAGCAGACTGAGTATTACCAAAAGCGTTATCAGTTTTGAGCGATACATAAACGTCCTCTCCTTACTAAATTGAAATAATAAATTAACATTGGCTATCGCCAATGGGTCTACCTAACCTTTTAGACCGGTCATTGAGATACCTTTGACCAGCTGCTTCTGAGCCACTAGAAACGCAATGAGCGTGGGGGCCGAAACAATTATGGTTGCCGCCATCACCGCCCCCCAGTCAGCCTGGCGTTCGACATTGACCATGAAAAAGCGTATCCCAATTTGTGTGGTGCGCATCAAGATATCGTCGGTGATAATCAGCGGCCAGAGGTACTGGTTGTAGGCACTGAGAAAGGCAAAAATCGCAAAGGCGCCAATGGAGCCCTTGCTCAACGGCACCAGAATTTGCCACAGGTAGCGCCAGTTGCTGGCCCCATCGATCAGGGCCGCAGCATGAAGTTCGCGCGGTACGGTCAAAAAGAATTGGCGCAGCATAAACACACCAAAGGCGCTCGCCAAAAACGGCACAGCCAGGCCCTGATACGTATTGCTCCAACCTAAGGAGGTCACCAGTTGAAAATTGGGGATAAGGGTCAATTCAAATGGAATCATCAAACTACCAAGAATGACGTAAAAAAGCACATTGCGCCCCGGAAATTCCAACAGAGCAAAAGCGTAAGCGGCCAGAATACTAAACAAAACTTGGCCCAAGGTGATCAACCCGGTTTGGATAAGACTATTGATCATAAAGCGGCCAAACGGGTTGCTGTTCCAGGCATTGACATAATTCTGCAGCGTCCAGGTGGTCGGCAGAATGCGCGGTGGAAAGGTGATAACTTCCTGCGGGGGTTTAAAGCTGGTGAAGAAGGCAATAAAAATGGGCAGGGCCACAACGATGCCGATGCCGATCAACAGCAGTTGCATCAGCAGTTGTTGTCTATTAATTTTGGCCGATGACTGTTCTTGATCCGTAGTTGTTGTCATTATTGGTAATGAACCTGTTTTGATAATGCTCTGAACTGAATGTAGGACATCGTTACAATCATCAGGGCCAGTAAATAAGCCTGGGCCGAGGCGTAACCGCGCTGTGGTGTACCTAAAAAAGCGTCAAAGTAGATCGAGTAAACCAGGGTGTTAGTGGCCTGGCCCGGCCCACCTTGAGTGAGAATGTCGATTTCGCCAAAGGTTTGGAAGCTGTTGATAACGTTGATGATTAAGAGGAAGAAGAGCGTCGGCGACAGCAGCGGCAGGGTGATGTGCCAAAAGCGATGGAGTGCGTTGGCCCCGTCAACTTTGGCCGCATCATAAAAGGTGGAGTCGATATTTTGCACGCCGGCCAGGGCGATGATCACGTTGAAGCCCAACTGCCGCCAAATCGCCACCAGAATAACCGCCAGCAAGGCCCACTGTTTTGAGGCCAGCCAGTTCGGCCCCTCGATACCGATCAAACTCAGCCAGTAATTGATATAACCGACGACCGGATGGTACAGCCAGCGAAACAGCACCCCGGCCACAGCGCTGCTGATGACCACCGGCACAAAGATCATCAGCCGGTGCAGCCCGGACAGGTTTTGCATCGGATAATTAAGTAGGACCGCCAGCAGCACGGCTACAGCCAGACCGACCGGAACCGTACCCAGGGTAAAGATCAGTGTGACCCAAATACTGTTGCCGTAATCGCCGCAGCCACGTTCGGTGGTGAAACATTCGACCACATCCCCCAGGAGGCTGGCGTAATTTTCAAAACCGACATAGCGCATTTGATTGCCAAAGGGGGCTGTGCGGTTTAGGCTAAGACTAAATGAAGTGATGACCGGTACGAAAACGAAGATAGTGAGAACGATCATTGTTGGGGCCAAGTATAGATAGCCCTCAACGGCAGATTTGAGACGATTAATACGCCTCGTTGGGGTTAGGGTTGATTGTTGGCTCATCTCCTCCTCAACTGCCGGGACAAAATCATGTTAACTTCGTCCATTCATCTAATGAGCGGTGGGTCTTAGTCACGGTGGCAGCGCTGCCGGGAGAAGCAGCTAACGGGCTTCTCAGTCGAGAGCCTATGATAGTGGGCCGTTGTTAAGAGCGAGTAATTTGACGGTTAAGTAGTTTTTAAGATGTGGTAAATTTTCGTTAATTTGGAGGTAGGGGGTCGGGAGTAGGGATTAGGGGAAGGGTCAATTGGCGAGTGGGTGGAAGATTCCCAGGAGGAGAACAACTTAGCAAATTGTTCTAAGAGGGTTCGGTAATTCCTGGTCTGTCGCCAGCCGGCCTATCGCCACCGAATGAATTCGGTCTCTGCTAAAGAAAACCTGTTGAAACAGGTTATTGAGTTCTTGCTTAACGTGTTTTTAACACATT
>JAGRCC010000984.1 GCA_020433785.1 Anaerolineae bacterium | reverse complement strand
GCCCTGTGGATTGGATAGAACTATGACGGATAAAAAAGAAACGCTTATTCTTATCGATGGACACGCTCTGGCCTACCGGGCTTACTTCGGCATGCCGGCCACCTTCAACACCAGCGATGGCGAGCCAACGCATGCCGTTTACGGCTTCACCAATATGCTCCTGGCCGTTTGGAAGGAGTACGATCCGGATTACTTCATCGTCACCTTTGATTTGGGCGATACCTTTCGCCACGAGATGTACGGCGACTACAAAGCCACTCGCGAGAAGATGCCCGATGACCTGAACACCCAAATCGATCGTATCCAGAAGTTGGTGACCGCCTTCAATATGCCGATCTTCACCAAAGAGAGCTATGAAGCCGATGACCTGCTCGGCACCTTGGCGACGCAAGCCGCCGCCAAAGATATCGAAGCGTTAATTGTTACCGGCGACCGCGACGCCTTTCAACTGGTCGCCCCTAATATCAAGGTTGTCATTTCCGGCAGTAAATTCGCCGATCGAGTCTTGTACGATGAAGCAAAAGTTGAAGATCGCTATGGAGTGACGCCCAAACAACTGATCCAACTCAAAGGACTGGTCGGCGACACTAGCGATAACATCCCCGGCGTCAAGGGCATCGGCGAAAAAGGGGGGGCCAAGTTGATCCAGGAATTCGGCACTCTGGAAGGCATCTACGACAATCTCGACAAAATTGCCAAGGGGACGCGGGCCAAGCTGGAAGCCGATCGGGAGAGCGCCTTCCTGTCGCGCGAGTTAGGCCGCATCATCACCGATGTGCCGGGCGTGGAACTCAACATCCAGGCCGGTAAAACGATGGATTTCGATATCGTCGAGGTCGCCAATCTATTTGTCGAACTGGAATTCAACACCATCTTCAACCGCATCCCCGGCGCGCCGCCCGATAAGTCGCCGGAAGAGGTGGCCACTGTTGCTCCCAAAACCCCGACCGGCCCCGTCGATCCGGACGGCAAGTACATCACCGTCGATACCGAGGTCAAACTTGACGCGTTGGTCGGCCAGCTTAAGCAGAGTGACCGCCTGTGCGTCGATGTCGAAACCGACAGCACCGATGAAGTCCAGGCCAAACTGGTCGGCATCGCCATTACGCCGACGGCCGGCCAGGGCTATTACATCCCCCTGGCCCACGGCCACAAGGCCGAACCTCAACCCGGCGAGCAGGCCAGTCTATTTGACGAACCGGAATGGGCCGATGTACCGGAGCAGCTTGACCTGACGACTGTGCAGCACGCCCTGGCTCCGGTACTGGCCAGACCTGACGCGCTGAAATATATGCACAACGCGAAATTCGATATGGTGCTGCTGCAACGGCACGGCATGCCGGTTGAGCCGCCGATTTACGATACAATGATCGCGGCCTACATCGGTAACAACGCGCCTGCCGCCCGTTACGGTTTAAAAGAGTTGGTTCGGGAAAACCTCAACATCCAGATGACCGAGATCAAGGAGTTGATCGGCTCCGGCAAAAACCAACTGACGATGGATCAAATTTCGATTGAGCAGGTAACGCCTTACGCCGCGGCTGATGTCGATATGACGCTGCGACTGGCCGGCATTGTCGATAAGCCGCTGCAAGAGGACAAAGATTTCAGGCATATTTTTGAAACGCTCGATTTACCGCTCATTTACGTCCTGATCGATATGGAACTGGCCGGCATCAAGCTCGATACCGACGCCCTGCGCCAAATGTCGCACCAGATGACCCGTCGCCTGGGCGAATTGGAGCAGGCCGTTCATCAAGCGGCGGGAACCGAGTTCAACCTCAACTCCACCCAGCAGCTATCCGATATCCTGTTTAGCAGATTAGGTCTGCCGACCCAAGGGCTTAAGAAAAACAAGAGCGGTCACTATTCTACCGCCGCCAATGTGTTGGAAGGGCTGCAAGGCCAGCACGAAATTATCGAGCTGATTGTGGAACATCGCACCCTGGCTAAACTCAAAAGCACCTATGTCGATGCCCTGCCGGCGCTGGTCAATCCACACACCGGGCGTATCCATACCAACTACAACCAAATCGGCATCTCCACCGGGCGGCTGTCCAGTAGCGATCCCAACCTGCAAAACATCCCCATCCGCACCGAGCAAGGCCGCGAAATTCGGCGGGCCTTTGTGGCCGAAGAAGGACATTACCTAATTGCAGCGGATTACTCCCAGGTCGAGCTGCGTATTCTGGCCCACATCACCGAAGACGCCGGTCTGGTCAGCGCCTTTGAAAATGATGAGGATATCCATACCGCCACGGCCTCGGCAGTATTGGGCATCCCGCAGGATCAGATCGACAAATACCAGCGGCGCATTGCTAAAACGGTCAACTTTGGCTTGATTTACGGGCAGACCGCTTTCGGTCTGGCTCAGGGAACGGGCATGAGCCGCGAAGAAGCCCGCGCCTTTATCGAGACCTATTTTGAGAAATATCCGGGAGTCAAAGCCTATATCGACCGTACCGAAAAGCTGGCCGCCGAACAAGGCTACGTCGAAACGCTGTTGGGCCGCAAGCGCGACTTCTCCCAACTGGCCGGCCTAACCGGCGCTCAACGCGCCCGGGCCGAGCGCGAAGCCATCAACATGCCCATCCAAGGCACCGCCGCCGATATTATGAAGCAGGCTATGATTACCCTCCACCGTGAGTTGGCAAGCCAAGGTTTCAAAACGCGTATGCTCCTTCAGGTTCACGACGAGCTTGTTTTAGAAGCACCCGAAGCGGAGTTGGATCAGGCCGTCAAACTCACGCATGATGTGATGTGTGAGGCGTTTAAACTGCGGATTCCGCTGAAGGTCGATGTGGAGGTGGGGC
>JAGRCC010000983.1 GCA_020433785.1 Anaerolineae bacterium | reverse complement strand
ACAAATAAAAATCATACAAATCTGTTAATTCTGTCTAAACTAACGTAACAGATAACTCTGCCCTAAACCGTGGTGAAGAAAAATTAGACAGGATTAACACGATTTACCGAATTATGGCCGATAAAATCGTGATAATCGTGTCAATTCTGTCGATTATTTAGTCGATCTTCCGTCATCTTCACGTTTCCACGGTTTAATGTTGTGCTACCACGTAACAAATTAGAGTTAAAAACTACTGAAAGCGACCTCTTATTACAACCAAACTTGGAGACTGCTTAAATGACATCTAGATTATTAATTCCAACCGTAATTGAAAATACAGGCCGAGCCGAACGGGCCTATGATATTTATTCAATGCTGCTCAACAACCGTATCATCTTTCTGGGGGCGGCTATCGATGATCGTTTGGCGAACTTGGTTGTGGCCCAACTACTTTACCTTAATCAACAAGACTCGGAGCAAGAAATTTCCCTTTATATCCACTCGCCGGGAGGCAACGTCTATGCCGGTTTGGCTATTTATGACACCATGCAAGCCATCTCAAATCCGATTGCGACGTGGGCCGTTGGGCTAACCGCCAGTATGGCCACTATTCTTTTGGCGGCGGGGACAGCGGGGCGACGCATCGCCCTCTCCCACGCCACCATCCATATGCATCCCGCCGGTGGGGGAACCCAAGGCTACACCTCCGATGTTGAAATCCAATATAAAGAATTGAAACGTATGGACGATTTAGGCCAGGTGATTTTAGCTAAACATACCGGCCAAAGTATTGAAACCATTGCCGCTGATTTTGAACGGGATCGCTGGATGGATGCTGAAACCGCTAAGGCGTACGGGCTGGTTGATCAGGTGTCCGGTCAATCGATCACGGCTGGGGATGAGGCGTGATAGGTTTGTACTGATTGGGTCTGTGAGCGTAACGCTGCGCTTTGCCTGCGCCGCTTAGATCGATCAGAATCACGCTAGGGCGCTTCTAACTTCCAAAATGGCCCCAACCTTGCGGCCGCGCTCGCGGCGGCGGGTGGAAGCGCTTGGTGGGCTGTGCCGACCAGCCGTTACACCCGTCAGCAGTCGAACACCGACCAGTAGAGCTCGTTTCGCAACCGCTGATCGTCCAGGACGAGTTCGCGAATCCCACCTGGGAGATGTTCGCGCTACCAACGGCACTCGAGACCGTATCAAAGCCGGATGGCTTATACCCGTGCCTTACAACAACCGTACCAGACCGGCACTGCCGTCCACCTCAACAGTTTGCCCGTCGACCAGCAACGTGGTTGCGTTGGCCACGCCCAGCACCGCCGGGATGCCATACTCGCGGGCCATGATGGCGCTGTGGCTGAGGATACCGCCCACTTCGGTAATGACGGCGGCGGCGGTAGCAAATAGGGGCGTCCAGGGAGGCAGAATGGCCCGGGTGACCAGCACCTCGCCGGGTTGAAGCCGGCCGGCTTGCTCCAGGGTGTGGATAACCCGGACCGAACCGCGTACCACGCCCGCCGCAGCGGCATTGCCGCTGAGCATGTCGCTAGGGGCGGACGCGGCGGCGGGACCGGTGGGCAGCAGTGGGCTGCCAAAGATGCGGCTCATCGTGCGCGTAAACGGGTCATTGGGCAGGGCGGCCAGGGGCATGGTGCCCAGGCCCTCCGGTGGTTGAACGGTGCTA
>JAGRCC010000982.1 GCA_020433785.1 Anaerolineae bacterium | reverse complement strand
AGCAGCTTCGTCAAACCGAGAAATTGTCCACTATCGGCAAATTAGTGGCCGGCGTGGCGCACGAACTCAACAACCCGCTGACCTCAATTATCGGCTATTCGAATTTACTGCAAGAGGATCATCTGCTCCAGCCCTACAAAGATGACTTAAAAATTATCTTCCAACAAGCCGACCGGGCTCGAATTATTGTCAAAGACCTGTTAACGTTTGCCCGCCGGATCGACTTAGAACCCAAACCGGTTGACCTCAATACAGTGATTCAAACCTGCCTACACCTGACCGGAGCGATGCTCAAAGAGTTTCAGGTTCAAGTCATAACCGCCTTAGATTTTGGCTTACCCCAAACCCTGGCCGACCCCCACCAGTTGGAGCTGGTCTTTGTCAATCTCATTTCCAATGCCGTCCACGCCCTGGCTAAGCTGGAGGAGCCCCGCCGGCTGACCATCGAATCTAAACTGGTGGACCATAGCCTGCTGATTACCTTTGCTGATAACGGTCCAGGCATTCCGCCGGGCATTGCTCACCGCATTTTCGACCCGTTTTTTAGCACCAAGCAAGTAGGGGAAGGCACCGGACTGGGGTTATCGATCTGCTTTGGCATCATTAGCGAGCACAAGGGCCACATCTGGATCGATGAAACCGTCGCCGCTGGAGCCACCTTTCACATCCGGCTGCCGATTGTGCCGGTCAAAGAGATACTTCCGGCATCGACCAACCTGCCTCAGCCTCCAACGGTTCCTGCTCTACCCGAACAACTTCGAATTTTGGCCGTGGATGACGAACCACCCTTACTGGAACTACTGCGGCGGGTTTTGGGTCGCTTCGGGCACAGCGTCGATACCGCCCTTAACGGTAGGATTGGTCTGGAGAAACTCAACTCGAACAGCTACGATCTGATCATTTGTGATGTCCTAATGCCCGATGTTTTGGGGCCTGATCTTTATCACCGGGCTATCGAGCAGTTCCCTTACCTAAGTTCACGTTTTATTTTTATCACCGGCAACATCGTCGATCCCGACACTCGAATTTTCCTGGAAACCTCCGGCTCACCCTGGTTGGCCAAACCCTTTTTGCCGGAAGATATTAAAAAGGTCATTTTTGAGGCGTTATCTCGCAAAACATTACCCGCCCCTTCAAATCAATTATGAACCGTTGCTAACCTTTAGGGAGTTGTGTACAATTTTGATAGGACTAATTCTGCAGCATACCCTTTATAGGGCAAGCGTTATTAAAAATTTACATGTAACCATTGGCTATCGATGATTGAATTTCATACCGCCATCATTGTCATAGTTCTAATCGGATTTGTTTTACTGTTGATCCTCGCTGGCTTACGGGTACGCTCGCGGCAGACAATTGTGATGCATTTGACCCTTTATTTGAGCCTGGGGGTACTTTCAAATCTATCGCGGTTACTGGTTGCCTTCTCCGATGAAGCCTCAACTCCACCGTCCTCCCTTTTAGCCGATTGCTTTTTCCTGGCGCTGGTCGCCACTTTCGGGGCTTTGACCTTAATTTTCCTGGAACGAGAAAAAAATCACCTGCTAAGCTATTGGACCAGTTCCGGCCTCATTCTGGCGGTGTGGCTCACGTTGATCACTAATTTGGGCGGTTTGGGCCGGACGAACCTGGTGCCGGGGCTTAACAACTCGCTGGCCCTGGCCGGCTTAATCTGGCTGGTCTCTATCGCCACTGCGGTCGTTTCGCTGGCCAGCGAATTCAAACAGAAGCAGTCTGCCAAGCGCCTAAATCGACTGCGCTACTGGTTAACCGCCACAGCCTTGCTATCCGTAAGTGGCCTCTTTTTCTTTGCTAACCCCGTTCTTTTCACCTGGTTCGGCTGGCCTCTAGTTCTGACAGCCAGTATTCTCATTAGTTATGTTATTTTTACTTATCACACCCTGGACTTAAGCCTCTTTGTGGGGCGGATTTTATTTCATCTTGCGGTTGGGGGCGCTGTCGCCGCCATCTTTTACTTGAGCCTGGCGGCCACCATTGTCATTAGCCGCAGCACCAGCAATACCGTCGTCGTCCTCGTTTGGACCATTATTTTGGCCATACTGTTGGCCACCCTAACGCCTTTCGTCCGCCAGTTTTTACAGCGAATCTTCACCTGGATCATCTTTGGCAAACAGTACCGCGATGAAAAAGAGGTCATCAAATATTACAGCCAGAGCGTCAGCGGCGCGCTCGACATCCAACGGCTGGCCGATATCGTGGTCCGCCTAATGGCCGAGACCTTAGACATCAAACAGGGCGTCGTTTTTGTCAACAAGCGGGGTGAAACCGACAAAATCACGCTCCGGCCCGTTTCATCGATTGGCTTCAACAGCACTTTGCCCGGCCAATTCAATATCGACAGTCCATTCATCGACCATTTTCGTAAAGATAGCGACGCGATCCACCAGTATGATATCGATGTTCTGCCGGAATTTAAGGATATTCGCCTGAAAGAGCGCGAGTGGTTGTCAAACACCGGCATGGAGTTGTACGTTCCGATTCTGCGCCACCGTGAGCTGGTAGGTGTGCTCGCTTTTGGCCCGAAACGAAAAGGAATGAACTACTCAGCCGAAGAGATATATCTTATGAAGGCTTTGGCCGATCAGGCCGCCCTGGCGATGGACAGCGCCCGCTTGTTTGACCAGTTAACCACCACCAATCAAGAAATGGGATCGCTGAACGAACAACTGGCCGGCTTGGATAAAAACAAAGCCGATTTCCTCTCGATTGCCTCCCACGAACTCCGTACACCGCTCACCCATATGCACGGCTACGCCCGCATCCTGAGTGATTTTTCCGATGAGGAACTCCAAAATCCCATTCAGGTCAAGAGTATGATCGAAGGCATCGTCAAGGGCACCGAACGGATGAAACAAGTCCTCGATATTATGTTTGACGTGAGTGAGGTTCATATTGGCGAGATGACGCTGTTTTCAGGGCCGGTTAACCTAAAAAATGTCATCGATCAGTCTGTCCGACCCTATCTGACGGCGTTGGATGACCGGCGGATCGCTTTTGGTACAAATGGGTTTGAGGATGCCCCTATCATCGAAGCCGACGGCACCCGCTTGGTGCAAGCTTTCGACAATTTGATCAGCAACGCCGTCAAATACACGCCCGACGGCGGGATGGTAACGGTCAGCTGCCGGGCCATTGTCTTGGATGAAATCGGCTCAGCCATTGAAGTCATCGTCGCCGATAACGGCATCGGCCTCAACCCCGAGTATCACGAACGCGTCTTTGAAAAGTTCTTCCGCGTCGATGACCCCGATCACCACAGCACCGGCAGTACCAAATTCAAGGGGGCCGGTCCCGGTCTGGGGCTAACCCTGGTCAAGGGCATTGTGGAAGCCCACGGCGGCAAAGTGTGGGTTGAGAGCCAAGGCCACGATGAAACCACCTGCCCCGGCAGCAAATTCTTTGTCGTCCTGCCGCTCCACGCCATAATGAGGGAAAAGGAGCAAGAGGAACCCCAAAAACAGTCTCAAATCGAGACCGTCCACTGGCGCAGTAAAGAGTTAAAAGAGCAAAAAGAAAAGGCGCAGAAAAACGCCTAAATTCTTCACAGAAGGCTTTGCTCGAATATACCGATCATTATTGACGCCAGTTTTCCCACTTAAGCCCTGTTATTCCACTGAAATCTTTATCATTCGTTAATAAAACTAGATCATTACGAACTGCAATGACAGCAATTATCGCATCGACGATGCCTAACTGCCACCCTTGTTGTCGTAGAGACAAACGTAGTCTGGTCGATTGTTCCGCATCGGTACGGTAATACTATAATAGACGAAATCATCTTTGAGCCGTTCCCATTCTCTGAGGTTACTCGTGGCCCTAGGAAGCAAACTGATGCCATATAAGAATTCACCCAGCACTAGAGCCGGAATTGAAAAGGTGTCACCCGCTTGCAATTGAGTTAATATTCTCTGCCGGAGAGGATGTTCTATGGTTACAATCGGCGAAATATGATTGGTATCGAGCAAGTAATCTGTCATAGTAAGTCGAGATCAACGTCTGCCTTTTGATCCGCCAGTTCTATCCTTTTCATCTCGGCTTCAACTTCATCCCATTGGCGATTCCATTCGGTGACATCAAAAGATGGGTCAGGTTTTTCAGGGGAGGTCATAAGGTGCTCATATAATAGGCCGCTGGCTTTATGAACATGGGTTGGATTTTGAGGCGTATGTTTTATTTCATCCATGATTGCTAATAATGCCTCCGATTCCGGCCCACTTCCCTTATCACCCCAAACTTCTTGTCCCACATTCTCATCAATTAGGTTGTGTTGACATTTGAGGT
>JAGRCC010000981.1 GCA_020433785.1 Anaerolineae bacterium | reverse complement strand
CGCCGCTCTACTACGCCCTGGCCGCGCTGCTGACCACCGGCATCGAGACCGGTTCGTGGGACGACGTCTTCTGGTACAACCCGCACACCACCATCGGCAACCCGCTGCGCCCCGACAACAAAAATATCACCATCCACCCACCCGGCGAAAGCTGGCCGTGGCGCGGCCACGTTCTGGCGGTCCATCTTATTCGATTCATGTCGATTTCAATGGCGGCCGTCACCGTGGTTGCCGCTTATGCGATTGCCCACCGTTTATTCCGGGGCAATCGCTGGCTGGCCGCCAGCGCTATGGCCGTCACCGCTTTTAACCCCATGTTCATCTTCATCTCCGCCGCCGTCAACAACGACAACGCCGTCATTATGTTCGTCACCCTGGCGCTGTGGCTCATAGTCGCCATCGCCGAACAAGCCAACCGACCCGACACAACTACGCTCACTCGCCGTATGCCCTACCTTGCCGCCCTGTTAGGCTTACTGATTGGCCTCGGCGCCTTGAGCAAACTCTACGCCCTCGGCCTGCTTCCCCTCGCCGCCCTCCTCTTCCTCTGGGTCGCCTACAAAACCAACAACCCACCCAACACCAATCCCCCTACCCAATCTCCAACCTCCAATCTCCAATCTCCAGTCTCTACCCCCCCATTATCAATTATCAATTATCAATTATCAATTACCTGGATCGCTATCTTCGGCGCTGTCTTCCTCGCCGTCGCCGGCTGGTTCTACCTACGCAACGCCCTGCTCTACAACGGCGATCTCTTCGCTCTGCAAGTCATGCGCGAAACCGCCGGCCAGCGCCGCGAGGTTCCCAACTTGGCCACCCTGAAAGCCGAATTCGAAGGCTTTCGCATCGCCTACTGGGCCTTATTCGGCGGTGTCAACATCCTGGTCAGCAACTGGATTTACACCCTCCTCGACTGGCTCTCGCTGGCTGCTCTTATCGGCCTGCTAGCCTATCTACCCTATTTCACCATCTCACTCTGGCCAAACCAAAAATCAGCTACCCCAAACACCGCCCAACACCCCAATTCCCCAACTCCACTAACTCCACTAACGCTATCAACGCCCACCTTTCTCATCCTCCTCGGTTGGTCAACCATCATGATCGCCGGTTTCATCGTCTGGAATCTGACCCAACCCGCCGGTCAGGGCCGGCTGCTCTACCCGGCCATTTCAGCGATCTCGGCGCTGGGCATCTTCGGCTTGACCTGGTGGCTGCCATCCGAGCGGTTGAGAAATTGGGTCGCCGGATCGGTAGCGGTTGCGCTTTTTCTATTTGCCACAATCACGCCCTTCATTTATATAACCCCTGCCTATACGAAACCGCTCATCCTAACCGAAGCCGAGGTGCCGGATGGCGTACAGCCGGTCAACTTTACTTACGATGAGGCGATAAAGCTGATCGGCTACCAACTACATACGCCAACCGTCCACCCGGCCGAGACGGTCGATTTGACCCTCTACTGGCAAATCCTCAAGCCGACCGATCTCGACTACAGCATTTTCGTGCATCTGCTGGGCCGCGAGCGCCAGGTCGTCGGCCAGATCGACACCTATCCCGGCGGCGGTCAGTGGCCCACAACCCTGCTCAAGCCGGGTGACATCGTGGCCGACACCTACCATGCCCCGGTCGCCCCCGACACTGAATATCATCACGCGCCGACTCGTCTGCAAATCGCGGCCGGTGTCTATGATTTTGTCGAGCCGGGCCGGCCCGGTCGCCCGGCGGTCAACGCGGCGGGCAAGCCGGTCGAGCCGATTATCGCCGCCGCCAAGCTCGTACCCTGGCAGTGGCCCGACCCGCCGCAGCAGACCACGCCGGTCGAGTTTATCGACAAAGCGCGATTACTTAGCTATGACCTGGCCGACGACCAACAGGAACTGACCCTCAACTGGCAGGCCGAGAGCCACTTCGAGGCCGACTACACCGTTTTTATCCAGGCCTGGAACGCTGCCACCGGCGACTATGCCACCGGCTTTGACGGCCCGCCGGTTCAGGGCAACTACCCGACCTCGCTGTGGAGTCCCGGCGAGATCATCGTCGATGCCCACCGCCTTGATCCATCCGTGCTGTCGCCGGGAACCTACGATCTGATCGCCGGTCTCTACAACCCGGCCACCGGCGAACGGCTGCCGGCCCTCGGCCCCGACGGCCCGCTGCCCGATTATGCCGTTCACGTCGGCCAGCTACGGGTGACGGAATGAGACGCGCCGGTCTAGCTTTGCTTCTGGTCATCTTCACGATCCTGACCATCTACAATTCCGTGCAGCTACCGATTGGCGAGGCCGACGATGAGACCGATCATTATCAGTACCACCGCTTCGTGGCCCAAACCGGCCACCCACCGCTAACCGAGGCCGATCGGCGCGAAGCCGGCTTCAAGGGCGGCCTGGCCCCACTCTACTACTGGCTCACCGCCTGGCCCATCGCTCTGGTCGGCGCAGACAGCGTGCCCGACATCCGCCGCGTCGACGCCCGACCCGAACGACACATCCCGACCGACGGCCTGGGTATTAATCACGTGCTGCACACACTTGATGAAGTGTGGCCCTGGCGTGGGCAGGTGCTGGCCTGGCATCTGGTGCGGCTGTTGTCGCTGCCGATGGCTTGGGTGACGATCATCGCCACCTACGCGCTGGCCCACCGCCTGAAACCGGACACGCCTACAGTGGCCTTGGGCGCGGCGGCGTTGGTCGCCTTTCTGCCCCGGTTCGTCATCAGCAGCGCCGTCATCAACGACGACAATTTAGTCTTCGCGCTCACCGCGCTGCTGCTGCTAGTTCAGATCATCATCCTGCAACGTGAGCAGCCGCCCACGCCAAAACTTATGGCGATCTTCGGCGCGCTCTATGGCCTGGCCCTCGTTACCAAATATTTTTCCCTTATCCTCATCCCTGAGATTCTCTTCACGCTCTGGTTCGCCTTCCACAAAAAAAACATGTCCCACGTCCCACATCCCGCATCCCGCGCTCTCCTCGCTTTCCTCATCGCCCTCTTTCTCACCGCCGGTCTCTGGTTCAGCTTCATCATGCTCCGCTTCAACCGCATCGACGAACTCGGCCTCATTCCCGGCCTGGCCGCCTCACTGGGTGAGCCGCAGATCACGGAGGGGTTGGTGGGGCTGCTGTCCGGCCAGTCGGTGCGCCCGGTCGCCGCGACGTACTCCTTGCCCGAGTGGTTCGGCCTGCTCTACCGCTCGTTCTGGTT
>JAGRCC010000980.1 GCA_020433785.1 Anaerolineae bacterium | reverse complement strand
GGCGGCGGAACCGCACTGGGTACGGTCATATCACGCGGACGTTTCATCTCGACAGTGGATTGAGCCGCCAAATTTTGTTCCCACATAATCCGGGTTTCAGCGATAGTTACCGTTTGACGCGGGGTGATTTTGGTCCATATGTCCGGCTCAAGTCTTTCATTGTTAATGAACGTGCCGTTGGCGCTGTCCAGGTCTCTCACTTCCCAAATGTTTCCCGTACGCCGGAATTCGGCATGGTGCCGGGAGGAACGCGGGTCGGTCAGGACCAGATCATTATCCAACTCACGGCCCACCTTAATGATGGCGCCTTCGCCCTCCGGCAAGGGGAACTTCTCAGATTTGCCTTCGGGGTGTCTCACTGAGAAATGATCTTTGGCAGCGTCACCTTGTACACTTTTTGATGATTCTTCGGGCATTTCCTTCTACCTTAATATTATGGATTTGTTCAGTGGCCTACAATCTGTACACGCCTATCTTTTTGTCCCCAAGAGCATGTACTCACTTCCTACTGAAACCTTCATTCTACAGGAAGAATTTATCTTGTCCAATTAACTCACCTTAAGGCAGCAAGGCTCATTTGCCAATAGATTAGTCCAGTTCCCATGAATCGGCAGTAGCGCCGTTAGACTAGTCCACTCGCTTGAGCCGCTAGTTCAATCAAATAACTGAAACTGGACCCATCTTGCTGCCTCAAGCCGTTTTGGCAGGGAGGATTATAATACCGACTTAAGGGTCAGGCAACGTTGAGTCTACGGGGAAACCACGGTTGAGACTACTCGAGCCATGGTGGGGGGGTGTAAGAGCATATTAGCATAGGATGCATTGGCCATTGGGCAGTGACACTCGCCGTTGTAGATGCTGTCCCGGAGCTTGGCCATAGCGTCGCCGGTCCAGATCCGCCGCAGGTCGTAATCATTCTCGCGCAGATTGCCAACGCCCTCTGCCCGAATACAGCAGCTCCACAGATCGCCATTGGGGGCGATCTGGCAGCTGGCCCAGCCGGCGTAGCACGGGATCACCTGCCGCTGCTCATACAGCACCCGCTTGGCCAGTTGGTAATATTCGGCTCGAAAGGCTTGGGTAATCTTGGCAAAACCCGATACCCGCCGTTGGTGGGCTTTCTCGCTCAGGAAGTCGGCGATCGGGCCATATTTCTCGGCCATCGGCGTAATTTCCCAACCGACCGTGTCTAATTCTACCCGCTCTTCGGCGATTTCGGTGATGTAGCTGTCCGGCTTCAAAAATTCCAGCCCGGCGTAAATCTCGAAAAAACGATCGATGTTGTAGTTAGAAATAACGGTGTGGTTGGTCAGCACCAGGTTTTTGTGACGCTTTTGTAGCGCTTTCAACTCCGACCAGGTGTGCATGGCCTTCTTCCAATTACCCGGCACCATCCGAATTTCATCGTGCCGCTCACCGACCTCATCCAGCGACAGGTTGATGCCGATGTTGGTCGTTGGAGCGCCTGCGCACAGACGATCGACGTTGTCGATAATGCGCTTGGTTAAAATGCCGTTGGTGGGAATGGTAATGACCGCCGGGCGGCAATGTTCGTAGGCCGACAGCGCCATATCGACCGTATCTTTGCGCAGAAACGGTTCGCCGCCGGTGAACGTAAAATAGAGGGGGCCTCGGCCAATCTTGGCGAAGGTTTTATCCCACTCTTCAAAGGTCATGTCATCGTTGGGTTTGCGCCACACATCGCACGTTTTGCACTTGCTGTTGCAACGATAGCTGACGCTAACCACAATCGAGAAGGGCAGCATGGTCGGCCAGCCAAACTGGCGATAAGTCCAGTAGAGCGGTAGTTTGGTCAGTAGTTTAAGCATAGCG
>JAGRCC010000979.1 GCA_020433785.1 Anaerolineae bacterium | reverse complement strand
GAACCCGAACCGGTTTGGTTGACATCGTCATAAAAGGTCACTTCCTAAATTTTAAAGCTCACTAGGCTGTGGGATAACAAAGATTGACTTTATTTGAGGTCTGTTAAGATACCACAGCGGGATCAACAGGGTGGCGGCAAAGCGCAAGCCGTTCAAAGCCAACGTCGTTGTGGAATAATTTTGACTGGTGGTAAATAAAACACCAGGGTCAAGCACGGCTATCAGGTTAAAACCTGACCAAATGCCAATAACCCATAAAAAACCCAGACGGCCCCAGTTGCGTCTGAACCACAAACCATAACTGCACCCCAGAAATCCCAGACAAAAAAGGATATTCATCGCCAGAATGGTCCATACTTGGAGCTGATCGCCCAATTCGTTACTGCTTAGGCCGACTGCGCTGGTCAGGTGTAGTATATAGGCAAACGCCAGAAAGGCCAAAGCCAGAGACCAGAGCGCCACAATTCGCACCCCCCAATTTGAAATTCGTGTTGTGAGAGTCATTGGATGTCCTTTGTGAGGGCTAACTATATTTTACTAAAAGGTGAGCCTTTTGTAGGGCAAACTTGAGTTTGTCTGACGTTATCTCCGGTTAATGAGAAATACAACTAAACTTCTTCAAAGTCCAGGGCTTTATGCCGCATAAGCACACTCTGAACCAAACCTAAGGCAATGAGAAAGGCAAATAGCGAACTACCGCCATAGCTTACAAATGGCAGCGGCGTCCCCGTAACCGGCAGCAGCCCTAAATTCACGCCTAAATTCACAAACGATTGAAAGAAGATCAAGGCCGCCACGCCAATACAAATCGAGCGACCAAACGGATCCTTCGTCAAATCGGCGGCCCGTAAGATACGCCAGATCACGCCGACAATCAGCAGAAACAGCAAAATCGCTCCCAGCATTCCCAATTCCTCGCCAATGACCGAAAAAATAAAGTCCGTATGGCGAACGCGTAAAAAGTGAAGCTGGTTTTGCGTTCCGATACTAAACCCTTTGCCCAGCAGCCCTCCCGATCCGATACTAATAAGCGCCTGCTGAATGTTAAAGTACGATGGGTCGGTCTGATCCGGATTCATAAAGAGCAGTACCCGCTCGCGCTGGTACTCTGCCATCGTTAGCCAAACAATCGGACTAGCCAGGATACCGCCTAACCCCAGCAGCCCGATATGAAACAGGTTGCCTCCGGCCATCAAGACCATGATTAGCCAAACGACGGCTGCAATAATGGTCGTCCCCAAGTCAGGTTGGAGATAAATTAAAACCAATGGCGGCACAATGACCATCATTGTAAAAAACAAATTGCTTAATTTATTCATCTCACCGTCGCGGTCAGCCAAAAGTTTAGCCGTGACGATAATAATAATAATCTTGGCCAGTTCACTCGGCTGGACCGGAAATAGGGTAAAATCTAGCCAACGCAAGGTCCCGGCGGTCAGTTCCGCGGCGATAAACAGGGTCCCCAAAAAGATGATCATAACGACATAGAGAAATCGATGCAGCGAGGCATAATACCGGTAGTCGATGGCCGCCACGGCCACCAGCAGCACCATACCAAAGCCGGCCCGGGTGAGTTGGGTCCACCACAAGTCTCTTAAATCTTCCTGATTTTGATTGGCGCTAAACACCATAATCACACCGTACAAAATCAGCAGCACGACAATTCCAACCAGCACCAGATCAAATTGCCGCCAGATTCGACGATCCATTTAATTTATCCTTGTTGCAGTTGGGAAACCAAAACCGCAGAGCCCCTTACTTGCGAACGTTAACCACAGGAATTTGGGCAGTAAGGCAGCTTTGCCGGTTGCTATTGGTGAGGGCGATATCGATGCCATGTTGATCAATTTCAACATATTTTGAAATAACCTCAATCAAATCATCCTTTAGCTGCTCCATTTTACCGGGCGACAGATCCACCCGATCATGAACCAATACTAATTGTAGACGATTTTTGGCAACATGGCTACTATTTGACTCTGTGCGGCCCAGCAAGCGATCCAAGAAACTCATAATTTTCCCTCAAGATCAAAATTGAGACAAGTTAAATTTATCCCATCAAGAATTTTGAAAGACGTTTCATAAAAGAATCAGGCTGTTCAAAACTCATGAAAGGTACATTTTGCCCCATCAGGCGCAGCCCAATATTTCTAAAAGCTTGGCCGGCCATCGAGCCATTCTCCATCACCAGCGGTCGCCCCTGGTTGGTGGAGACAATAATTTTTTCGTCATCCGGCACAATGCCGATGAGATTAATCGCCAAAATATCGATGACATCGTCGGTGGTCAGCATATCGCCCCGCTTGACCATATCCAAACGGAGCCGGTTGACGATTAAGTCGGCAGGACCTTTCTCTTCGGCCTCGATCAAGCCGATGATGCGATCCGCATCGCGTACGGCCGAGACTTCCGGCGTGGTCACAATTAAAACCCGATCGGCCGGAGCCACCGCATTTTTAAAGCCTTGTTCAATTCCGGCCGGGGAGTCGATGACGACAAAATCGAATTCGTCGCGCAACTGATCAACGACCGCGATCATATCCTCGGGTTTAAGGGCCGATTTGTCGCGGGATTGGGCCGCCGGAATGAGGTACAACTCATCAACCCGCTTATCTTTGATCATAGCCTGTCGCAGCCGGCAGGTGCCCTCCACCACGTTGACCAGATCATATACAATTCGGTTTTCCAGCCCCATCACCACATCCAAATTACGCAGGCCAATATCAGCATCGATGGCGACCACTTTTTTGCCACAAGCGGCCAGCGCTGCGCTCAAATTCGCGGTAGTGGTTGTTTTACCTACTCCCCCTTTACCAGAGGTTATTGTAATGACAGTTGCGCTCATATCTCATT
>JAGRCC010000978.1:3735-6523 GCA_020433785.1 Anaerolineae bacterium | reverse complement strand
AAGTTGTACAGGCCGACGACCGGAGTGTAACGCCCCGGCGGCACGTCATCGAGTGGCAGGGTTAGCTCGTCTTTGATCATTTCACCGGGGTCCCATAAGCTGGTCGGGTACTGCCCGCCGGCGGGCGGGTTGTCTTTTTGGGCAATGGTCTGGTTCGATTCATCGCGCAGGTGTAGGAAGACGGTGTAGTCGGCGGCCGGTGTGGTGTCGGCTTGCCAGTAGAGGGTTAGGGTTAGGGAGTTTGTGGCGTTCGTGGAGTTGGTAGAGTTGGGGAGTTGGGGAGTTGGTTGGTTGGCTGGCTGGCTGGCTGGTTGGTTAGTTGGTTGGCTGGTTGGTGACGGTTGCTCACTGACTGTTGATTGCTGACGGCTAATTGCTGACGGCTGACGGCTATCGGCTGACGGCTCATCATAGCCGAGCAGTGTAATTTGGTTGCCAAACGACTCATTGATGGGAAATTCCGGGTGGGCTTCGGTTAGGGTGAGATCAAGCGGTGGGCCACCGATTTTGATCGGGCCGAGGCGGAGGCTGTGCTGGTCGATGGCCTGGCCGTCTTGAAATAACGGCAGCGACTCCGGGCCGGATTCGGTCTGGCGGTAGAAACCGAGGTCGATAGTGTAGATCCCATCCGGTGCGTTGGCGTCGATGGGAATGCCGAAGGGATCGGTAATAACTTCGCCGGGAACCCAGCGCAGGGTGCTGTAGCCATCGCGTGGGCGGCGATCATAGCCGCCCCATCGCTGCTGGTCGCGGTCGAGCGGGTTGGCGAAAAGGTTGTAATCCTCGCCCATGTACGCGAGGCTGCGCCAATAGAGCGTCAACGGCAGGCGCTGGCCGGGTTGGATGCGACGAGCCGGCAGTTCGTAGCCGAGCAGTTGGATCTCATTGTTGAAGTTAGCTTCGAGCGGCTGCGGGATGGCGGGTACGGTGAAATTACGTGGGGGGATGTCGAAGTTCAGGAGACCGCAGTCGGTGTCGCCGCTCAGAAGTCGGGCCGAAGTCGGCCAATCGGGGCCGACGAGAAAGGTATGAAAATCGCCCACCGAATGGAATGGATTTTGCGTGACCACCTCATCCGAGCCCAACTTTAGCAGCGGCAGCTCGGTGTTAACGATAGTGAACGTCGCGTCGGGGCGCAATGGAATAGCATCAAGCCAACTGTCCGGCGGGGGCCAAATGGTGCAGGGATCGGGTTGGGCTGTGGTCGAGAGTGAAACGGTGTCGAGGGTGGTCTCTGTATGGGGTACGACTTCTCCGGCGCGGGTCAACAGGCGCAGTTGCAGCCGATAGCCGTCGCCCAGAGCGCCGAGCAGAGGCAGCAAGTGGGTGTCTTCAATCGTATCGCCCGGCTCCCAGGCACGGGTCGGATAGCGACCGTTGACCGGCTGGCTTAGATTGTAACCGACCACGTGGCCCGCGCTGTCGAGCAGCGACAGTTCGACCAGATAATCTGCTTTGATCGTGGCCAGCGACTCCCAGCGCAGCGTGACCTCCAGGGCGTCGGGGAGGACACGATGAGAGACATCGACCAACTTAATGCCATCGGCCAAAACCGTCTCTTGAGGATAGGCTGGCGGCGCGGCCATCACCTGCTGCGGCCAGACCGGAATCGGCGGCGGATAGGCAGCCACGGCCCATCCCAGTTGGCCGAAAATCGTCCACAGCAGCAGTCCACCGACGGCCAGCCAACTCAGCTTAGGTGACCACTGATCCCACCCCCAGACCAACAAAACAGCAATGGCTGAGGCCGCAGGTAACAGCAAATGCCGGCCTTGGGCCACCTCACGCGGATCGTATGACAACAACACTCGAATCAGCAGCAGCGGTACAATCAGAAAGGTGTGGACCAACAGCAGGCTCAAGATAAGCCGGATACGGCGATCAGATTGCCGCCAAACGCGCCCCAAGCCAGCCAGCGCGAGCAGAGCCAAAACACTGTAAACCAACGGCAGTATAAACGGCCCAAATTGGCCGGCCACCGGCGCGGCCCAAAACGACTCACTAAAGGAACGGGCCAGTTGCAGGTAGTTGCGCGGCATAGGCGGTCTGGCATCATTCGCCACGGTTTGCTGCCCGAACAAAAACCCGGCCACTTGCACCGAGGTCGTATCGCTGGCATCGCCCACTAACAGCGGCTGAAGCAGGCCAACGACCGGGCCTTGGGTATCGATGGTGTTGAACTCCCAGGCGACAAAACCAAACCACCAGCCGGAAGCGATGAGAGTAGCAAGCGCTGCGACCAGGATGCGCTGCCAGTTGGGGAGTTTATAGAGTTGGGGAGTTGGGGAGTTGGTTGGTTGGTTAGTTTGTTGGTTGGTTAGTGGGGGGGTGGGTTGGAGCTTAGCCTGTGCCTCAGCCTTAGCCTCGAATTGATTGGAGAGCCAGATGACAAAAATAATCTCCAACGGCAGCAGCACCGCACTATATTTGGTGGTGATGGACAGGCCGGTCAGAACACCGAGCGCAATCCACCAGCGTAAACGGTTGGGCTGTTTGAGCGTTTGCAGCGCGACTAGCAGGAAAAGCGCGGTTAAGACGGCGCTGAGACTTTCGTAGCTGAGCACAGAGCTATGAAAGAGCAGCGCCGGCACGAAAGCGATGAGGGCAGCGGACAGGAGCGCCCGGCGGCGGTCGGCGGGAAAGATATGCAGGCTGGTCAGGTAGGTCAGACCGATGAGGATCGCCCCGAACAGGATCGAAAGACCGCGACCCAGGTGCCAGATCAACACTTCGCCGCGATAGGGCGGCTGCTCGACGGCGGTATGAACCAGCGCATAAGAATCGACGA
>JAGRCC010000978.1:0-3692 GCA_020433785.1 Anaerolineae bacterium | reverse complement strand
GCTCGATGGCGGCGGTGGTTGCTGCGACTAGCAAGTGGTAGAGCGGCGGCGCATCGGATTTGTAGCCGGCCTCGGTACGCTCAGCCTCGGTAGCGGGCAAGTGGCCCTGCTCGGCGATAAATCGCACGTAGAGAAAATGAGCCCACTCGTCGTTGCCGGTTGTCAGAGGGACAATCAGACTGTGAGCTGTCGCCAGGGCCAGGTAGATCAGCAGGATCACCACCAGACCGATATGCTGTTTGAGTGACTGAACTAAATGCATAAGCCTCAAATTATAGGCAGTTTGGTGATTTTAGAAATTTTTTGAGTTTGTGGAGTTGGATGGTTGGCTGGTAAGTTAAAAAATGGATCGGAGCTTAGCCTGAGCCTCAGCCTTTAATGCGACAGTTGAATAGCCGGCAGGGCTATCTCGTTCGCCGGGCTGCCGGGAACGGGGAGGCGTGCGCCACTGGCCGGTTCGTACAGACCGATGGTGGGGGTGTATTGGCCGGGTTCGACTTGATCGAGAGGCAGGCTGATTTCATCGATGATGATTTCGCCGGGGCTCCAGAGACTGGTGGGGTAGCGTCCGCCGGCCGGGGGCGAATCTTTTTGCGCGGCGTTTTGGTTCGAGGCATCGCGCAGGTGGAGGAAGGTGGTATAGTCGGCGGTGGGTATGGTGTCGGCCTGCCAGTAGAGGGTTAGAGTTAGGGAGTTTGGGGAGTTGGGGAGTTGGGGAGTTGGTTGGTCAGTTGGTTGGTCGGTTGGTGAGTTAGTTAGTTGGTTGGTTGGTTGGGGGGATGGTGATTGCTGGTGGCTATCTGCTGTCGGCTGTCGGCTATCGGCTGACGACTGACGACTATCCGCTTCAAGATCATAGCCCAGGAGCGTGATTTGGTCGCCGAGAGTTTGGTTGACGATAAATTGGGGGGAGGCGTTGTCCGTGACAAGGTCGGATGGGGGGCCGCCGACTTTGAAGGGGCCGAGGACGACGGCGCTGCTGTCGGTCGGCTGGCCGTTATGAAAGAGCGGCAGGGACTCTGATTGCTCGTCTGCGAGTTGGTAAAGTCCCAGATGAAGATGATAAATACCGGGCGGCGCATCCGGCCGAACGGGAACAGCAAACGAGTCGGGGACGACCTCGCCGTTGGCCCACAGCATGGGGCTGTAAAAACCAGCCGGGTAGCGATCGACGCTGCCGACGGGCTGCTGCTCAGCATCAAGGAGAACAGCGAAGGTGACGGCATCGGGTAGGACCGGGGCTAAACTCTGCCAGGCCAGGTCTATTGGCAAGACGCCGCCCGGCTCAAGCCGCCGCATCGGCAAAGCCGCGCCGAGCAGTTTTATCCGGTCGGCGAAGTTGGCCTCCAGCGGTGTCCAGTTAGGGTTTTCGGCCAACTCCGGTGGGAGATCGAACTGCCGGGCTTCGGTGGCGACGGTGAGGAGAGGTTCCGTTTTTGTATCGCCAACCTGAAGGTGGTAGTCACCGCTAGGCCAATCGGGGTCAACGATGAAGATAGCGGTAGCGTCGCCGACAGCGACCGGCGAGCGCATCACACTGTCCGGGCCGAGCAGACGCCAGGCCGGGGTTACATCCGGCTCCGGCAGCCAGGTTAAGGCAACCGTCTGCCGGCTCCGAACCGGATCGCCGGCCAGCCAGAGGCGGTATTCGAGGCCATCGGCTAACGTAGACGCCTGGGGAATGGGCTGGGCTTTTCCCAAGTTGAACTGGATGAATTGGAACGGTTCAGCGATAAGCGGTATATCTTCGGCTTCACGAAGCAAGTTGAGTTGGATATTGTATGGGTTGGCCGGCACGGCGGCCAGAGGCAGCGGCAGTGTGTCGCGGATGACATCGCCGCGCTCCCAGGCGCGAGTCGGATAGAGGCCATTCAACGGATGGCCCAGCCAGGTGAAATGAGGCTGGCCTTGGGGATCGACGAGCTGAATTTGGGTGCGATAATTTTCGTCGACCGGGTTAAGCGCCTGCCAGAAAAGCGTCAGATTGATGATGGCCTGATCGGGATCGGGTTGGAAGTCGTAGCCTAAAAGTTGGATATCGTCGCCAAAATTCTGTTTGAGCGGCTGGGGGATCGAAGCCGGATTGAAGGTGGTGGTTTGCACCGGCAGCGGATCGGGATAGGTGCGGGTCATGAGGGTGAGTTGGAGGAGTGACCAGGTGAGGAGGGCAAGGGGGGGCAAAACGTAGAATGTAGTGCGTAGTACGTAGTGCGTAGTACGGGGCGTGGATTGTAAGTTATGTGCCTTGGCCTCAGCCTTAGCCTTTCCTTGGATGAATGTTAGCCAGCCCAGCATCAACAATACGGGAATCGCTTGAGCCGCCGGGTAGAGAATATGCCGGCCTTGTCCGGTTTCGAGGATGTTGAAGGTGAGAAAGTAGCGCAAGATAGGGAACGGGAGGAGCAGAGCGATAATTAGGATGAGGATGCCTATCGCCACCCGCAGTTGCGTATCGGCCAGCCGCCAGAGCCGCCAAAGACCGATAAGGCTCAGTAGACAAAAGCCAAGGACGATGAGGTAAGCCCACGGGGAAAAAATATCTTGCTCCAAAATGGGTACGCCCCAGAACGTTTGGAACAAATAGAGCCACCACGCGCCAAACGAGCCGCCGGTCACGGCGTCGGGCCGGAGGGCGCCGGTAAATTCGCCGCCGCCGAGGAAGGCGAAGACACGGCGCATGCTCACGTCGGGACCGGATGCCAGGAGCGGGCTAAGGAGGCCAAAAACGAGATCGTCTTCCGCGATAGTATTGAAATAATAACCGATCCAACCGAACCACCAGCTTGCGCCAACAATAACGCTAAGCCATGAAACGGCCAGCCGGCCGGCGGCTTGACGCCATGACAGCGCGTCCTGCTCGACCCGCCACCAAACAACCGGGATAATGGCCAGGGGCAGTAGGCCGGTGCTGTATTTGGTGGCAATAGAGAGTCCCAACAGCAGCCCCATTACGATGTAGCCCCACCAGCGATCGTCGCCGTGCCAGGCACGCAGTAGAAGCCAAATAAACGCCGCCGACAGGAGAATGAAGAGGCTGTCGTCGCCGAGCATGGCTGAGGTGAATAGGAATCGGGGGGTGAAGGCCAAGAGGGCAGTGGTAAGCGTGGCGAATAGCGTTGGAGAGTTTATGGAGTTGGGGAGTTTGTAGAGTTGGGTTGTTGGTTGGTTGGTTGGTTGGGTAGGGGGGTGATTTGGTGGGTTGATGAGTGGTTGGGGCGGTTGGTGATTTTGCTTTTTGCGATGGAGTGACCTTGCGACTTGAGATAATTCAAGGGCGGTGAGGTAGGTAAAGATTAAGGCCACGGCAGTGAAGCCGATTGACATGAAGCGGCCGATGTGCCAGGCCAGGATGCCGTCCTGCCAGGGCCAATTGGCGTCTTCGGTGTAAATGATCAGGCGTGGATAGAATATTTCGCCGACCAGGCGGCGGCGGGGCGACTCGCCGACGTCTTTGAGATGGGGGCGGGTGGTGTCCAGGCCGCTGACGGTCCAACCGACCAGCAAATGGTACAGCGGCGGCCAATCGGCGCGATACCAGGCTTGTTGGCGCTCGGCGGCGTTGATCGGTAATCGGGCGTGTTGGGCAATGAAGCTGATGTAGCGGTAATGGGCCAGTTCATCTTCACCCTGAGTGATGGGCACGATCAAGCTGTGGAGAATCGCCAGCGTCAAAAAAACAAGGAGAACGATGA
>JAGRCC010000977.1 GCA_020433785.1 Anaerolineae bacterium | reverse complement strand
CCAACCCACCAACCAACCAACCAACCAACCAACTAACTACTAACTATCCAACCAACCAACTACTCACACCGCATCCGCTGGCTGATGTCTAACAAAAAGCTTTTCTAATAACGTGATGATCAGAAAAAAGGTCATGCCGGTTAGAGAAGCAAAAATGATGCCGGCCCATAATCGTTCCGGTCCGGTGGCATAATACTGGTTAAAGTTGAGGATAATCCGGCCCAACCCATCGGCGATGCCTGATGGCAGCTCGCCAATAATAGCGCCTACCACACTGGCGGTCGCGGCTACCTTGAGCGCCGTAAAAATGTAGGGCAGGGCCGCCGGAACCCGCAGCTTCCAAAGAATATCCCATTTCGTGGCTGCGTAGGAGTGCATCAGTTCCAGTGCGGTTGGCTGGGGCGAGCGCAGACCGCGCAGCGTGTTGATCGTTACCGGGAAAAACGTAAGATACGCGGCGATAACCGCCACCGACATCCAGTTGCCGCCCAGCCAAATCACTACCATCGGCGCGATGGCCAGCAGCGGCACCGTCTGCGAGGCAACCACGTAAGGCAGCAGCCCGCGTTCCAGCAGGCCGGAGTGGGCAAAAGCCACGCCCAGTAAAAAACCGGCTCCCGCGCCTAACAAGAAACCGGTTATCGCTTCCCGCAGGGTAAACAGCGAAGCTCTGACCAGTATCGTGAATAGAATCTCGTCGCTGCCTCGGCGAGGCGGCTCAAAAATGGTGGTAATCATATTTTTAATCGGCGGCATCGAGCGATCATCGGCCCGAATCGGCAGCTTAATTTCACACAGGCTAATGCCCGCGCACAGCGGCCCTGGTACACGTTCGTCGCCGGCTTTCACCTGAGCCGTGCCGGTTAGATACTGTCCGTCCGGGGATGCCAGTAATTTGTAGCCTTCCCAACTCAAGGCTAGAACAACCATGATTAGCACAAAGAAGAAAACTGATTTCAACCAACCGAGCCGATTCAATGTTAAGTCGCTTTCTTTAATTAACGGGGGAAAATTTTGTGGATTTTAGCACAAAGTGCCGGGGAGATCAATGATTTTGTGAAATTAATGTCAAATTGGATTAAACGGGTCGCTCAGCTATAATAATCCATCCACTATCGTCATTTAGAATACAATGGAGTAACACTATGTTAGCCAAACTCCTCCTGCTCTTCATCATCGTTCCGGCGGTTGAACTGTTTCTGTTGATCGAAATTGGCCGGCAGGTGGGTACGCTGCCAACGTTGGGGTTGATTATCTTCACAGGCGCACTAGGGGCTTACCTGGCAAAACGTCAAGGAGTGAATGTTTTGCAAAAAATACAGCTGGAGATGAGCGACGGCCGCTTACCCGCCGAGGCGCTGGTTGACGGCCTGATTATCCTCATCGCCGGAGCTTTTTTGATGACGCCGGGCATCCTAACCGACACTGCCGGCTTTTTGTGCCTCATTCCCGCCACCCGCAAGATCATTAAAAAGGTTGTCTGGCGGCGGCTGGAACGAACCTTTCAAAACGCGCAGATCCGCTACCACAACCCCACCATTGTCGATGCCCCTTATGAGCACCGGCCGCCGCCCGACAACCGCTACGACGCCTAAACCAGCGCGCTCTCGTGGCCTGAGTCGATCACGAAGACGCAGGACGTTTTGACCAGTTCCGGCATATCGCGAATGAACGTTAGCGGCAAGCCACGCTCATTGAGCGATAGCCCAAAGATGTTAAGGTCGGCGCGCGGGGCTGAAGAGAGTGCGCTCTTAAATGGTCCGGACAATATATGAAATTCGGTGGTTGAGGGCAGCCGGGCCTGGTCGCTCAATCTCTGTAAAAAGTCGTGCAGGTGCGCCTCTTCGTCTCCATTTTGAGCCACGGTGACCAAATTGATCTTCCCCCCCCAGTTCAACTGAAGCTGCAACGCAATTAAAATGGCCAAATGCCAGTTAGGGCTTTTATCGCGCAGCCACAGGTTGACATTCTTCTGCACACCAAAGGCCATGCGGGGATGTTGTCGCAGCAAAATCACGCCCATTTTGTATTTTGAGGCCAGAGACACCACCTGATTGATCGTGTCGTCTCGTTTGGTCGGGCCAAAGACCCGGTCGCGCAAGCCGCCTATTTTCTGGGTGATTGAACCGTTGCCCTCGCTGTCGACCCGATTCCGGGCCCACTCGCCGCCAATCGTCATAAACAGCGTATTGGGGCGGAACGATCCCCCCCGCAGCGTTTGAATGACCATTTTGGCCCCGTGCAAAAATTCCTGATCTTCCAGCACCACCGAATTCACCAGAATATTCTGCTCTTTCAGGGGCGACAGCAGTTCGGTTAGGGCGGCCTGATCACTCTCTAACTCCTGGTCGTCTTCCTTGACAGTGAACGCAAAAATGCTGCCGGACGGATAAGTGATATTGCGAATAAACAGCATCGAGCCGGCCCACACTTTGGGGTCCTTGATCGGCACCAGCAGATCGGGTTTCCACGAAATTTGGTGATCCGGGAATTTATCGGCTAACCGGGCGGCTCGCTCCGCCAACGTCAGAAACAGGCCGCCGCGAATATCCCCGAAATCGGCGTCGAGCCCCTTCCGGGTTAGCCAGATGTAAATAATGATGATGACCGAAATCGCCACAAAGCTAAAGACGGGATTGATCAAAAACATCATAAACGCGCACG
>JAGRCC010000976.1:529-5426 GCA_020433785.1 Anaerolineae bacterium | reverse complement strand
TTGTTATAGATAATCCTGAAGAATTATCTAGAGGCGCTGTTGTTAACGTTGTGGTCAATGGAATGGGCGTATTAGTCTCGGTGATCGTGAGTGAGGTTGGATTAATAATGACGGTTGTGGGTGTTGCGGATCGAGTAGGTGTACTAGTTGCTGTAGCGGTTGGTGGGGATGATGTAGCAGTATTTGTCGGCGGCAGGGTGGTATTAGTCATCGTAGGTGGGGGGGTATTGGTTGGAGAAGGTGTCGGAGGCAGGCTAGGCGTTGACAATTTGTCAGTAGCGATTGACTGTGGGGTATCGGTGGAAGTGGGACGCTTAACAACCGCTGTCGGGTTAGTCGTAGTGCTTTCGGCAGGGACTCCCGTTGAAGTGCCGGCAAAACCAGCACTCAGCAAGTCGCCTGCCTCGCGCAGACCTAACCCTAGTAAACAAGCGACTAGAAGCAATGTCCCACATCCGGTGGCCCAGGCCCAGCCGGGCAGGCTGCGGGTCTGACGCTGGGGGATGGGCTGAGTAGGAAGTTTCAACGCATCGATAAAATCGACGCAGGTAAAATAGCGGTCAGCCGGCTGTTTGGACAGCATTTTGAGTATGACCTTCTCCGCCGCCTTAGGCAAGTCGGATCGGAATTGGCGTGGTGGGGGTGGTTCTTTATGTTCGTGGGCGTATAGAGTGGCATTGTCATTTCCCGGAAATGGCACCCGTCCGATCAACAGCTCGTAGGCCATGATGCCCAGGGCGTACCGGTCTGCGGCAAAGCCAACCTCATCCCGCCGGTTGGGGTCGGCCTGCTCCGGGGCCATATACTCCGGTGAGCCAAAGGTGCTGCCGGTAAGGGTGATTTTGGTACTTTGCTCCAAGATGCGAGCCAAGCCAAAATCGATCAGCAACGGCTTCAGGTCTTCGGTTAGCAGCACGTTACCGGGCTTGACATCGCGGTGCAACAGGCCCTGCTGGTGGGCAAAATCGAGCGCTTCGGCCAGCGGATGTAGCAGGGCGATCGTTTGTTCCAGTGACAGCGGAGCGTGGGTCTGGCTGTAAGCTTTGAGAGTTTGGCCGGAGACATAGGCCATCACAATATAAAGCTGGTTATCCTGCCTGACCACATCATACACATTGATTATGGCCGGATGATTCTCCAGCAAAACCAGGGTTTGAGCTTCCTGCTGAAAGCGGTCGGCAAAGGTGGGATCAATGAGTAAGTGGGGATGAATGGCTTTCACCGCCACCGACCGGTTCAAGCGCCGGTCGTGACCGCGATAGACCACGCCAAAGCCGCCACGGCCCAACTCGGCGGCGGTATCGAATTCGTACCGGTCGTTGTCGATCAGGATTTTGGTCACGGGTTAGCCTTCATTCACCCTTAATAATTAACCTTATGTTATTCTTCACCATTAACTCTACTTATGAGATTAGACAGCGAAACCCGAGGTTGTTGTTTCGAACACCCTCAAGGTTACCCTGCCGGATAGAAATACGCTGGTGACTTACACTTTTACTGTCCCATGCGCCGCCCCGCAGCACTTTTCCAAGACCGCCGTAAACACTGTCAGTCCACTCCCAAACGTTGCCGACCATATCGACAACCCCATATGGACTATCGCCCTGCGGTGAGTAATAGCCCACTGGTGTAGTACCACCTTCATTTCTGTACATATTACATCTCTTAATGCTTGATGTTATGTGTCCCCAAGGGTAGTTACGGCCATCCGTACCTCGAGCGGCTTTCTCCCATTCTTCCTCCGTGGGCAGCCGTTTGTTGGCCCATTGAGCATAGGATTGCGCATCTTGCCAACTGACCAACACTACTGGGTGGTCAGCTCTGCCTTCAGGGTAAGTGCGTGTTTTGTCATCCCAATTGTATGGTTTGGCCCAACCCTCATTTATGTTAGGTACTGGATGATTTGGATTGGCTTCTAGAAAGCGTTTATACTCGGCATTAGTCACAGGCGTTTTATCAATCCAAAATTCTGGCAGGTCTTTCCTTTCCTTTCCATCACCGAACAAAAACTCACCAGCGGGGACATACTCCATTTTTTTACCGTCTTTATGCCAGATTTTAGTTTTTGGAGTGATAATGGCGCTCTCTGCTTTTTCTATTGGCGTTTTTGTATTCTCGGTTTCAGTATCTGGGTCAAATTCTTGCGTCTCATTAGCATCACTAAGCCAATCGGGCAACTCTTGGTATACTATCATATCTGTTTCTATCATTGTTTTACGGTCCAATTCACTTCTGGCCTGGACCAACCAGCGCTCAACTTGGGGCAAATGACCGGACAGTGTCAACAGTTCTTCGCCAGCGGCTATGACTGCGGTCCAATCGGAAGCTGCCAGGGCTACGGCCAATCGATCGTATAGAACCAGGGCCTGTCGACTCTGTTTCAACTCACGCCGCTGTTGATAAAAACCACGCCGGGTATTTTCCAATTGGGGCAACATGTTTTTCAGGGCGGTCAACAAACGGCGGAGGGCGTCACCTTTTTTGTAATCCAGCCGGCCATCCAGCACTTGTAGCCAAAGGTGACAAGCCTCCGGCCAGCGGCCGGCCTCGTCGTGGGCAATAGCCTTATTGTGAGCTTCGTCTCGCAGCTGCTCAGCGCGGGCTGTGTCCAGCAGTTCTGCGGCATCTTTGAAATCCGGATCTTCTATCACCACTGCTTCCAGGGCGGCAATAGCCTCATCCCAGCATTCCTCCTGGACAGCTTCAGCTCCGTTCTGGTAGCGGCGCAACCGCTCACGGCGGCGGGCTTCGGCCTCGCCGGCTTGCTGAAGCCCAGTAGTAGCTTCCAACATCATTTTTAGCGCGTCAGGTTGGGCCGGGTCGCGCTGCATAATTGCCACACACAGCCGCTGCACCTCCAACCAGTCGACTTTCTTATGGGCGCTTTTGGCTTGGATCAACAGGTCATCCAATTCGGCCTGACGCTTCTTCGTCGCCTCACGCTGTTCGGCCAGGCTACGCAGCGCCACTGCCAGCGCCCTGGCACTGGCAAAACGCTCTTCAGTTGGCTTAGCTAGCGCCTGCTGTAACAATTGGACCAGGTCATCGCCTAATTCCGTGACCTGATCCAGGGGGATAACTGGTTCATCGTCAGCGTGGGCACGGATCAAAGCGAGGCCATCGCCCTCAAAGGGCAGCCGGCCTAATAACATCTCAAAGGTAAGAACGCCCAAGGCATAAACATCCGTCAGCGGGCTGATCTCGCCCCATTTTTCGGACGCAGCCTGTTCCGGGGCAAAGTAGGCCGGCGTGCCCAGGCTACTGCCGGTTTGGGTAAAGTGGGTGCTGTGTTCCAGGGAACGAACCAGGCCAAAGTCGGCCAGGGTCACCTGCCAGCGAGGATGCTCCCCCTCCAGCAGGACGTTGGCTGGCTTCAGGTCGCGGTGGACTAACTGCCGACTGTGCAGGTAATCGAGTGCCTCGGCCAGTTGGGTCAGCAGAGGTAGGGCCTCGGCCAGGGGCAGGGGGCCACGCTCGGCCAGCAGGTCACGCAGGCTGGGGCCGGGGATCAACTCCATAGCCAGGTAAAGCCGACCTTCCAGTTCGCCAAATTCGTACAGCGTGACCAACCGGCGGTGGCGCAACCCGGCGGCAGTCTGGGCTTCCTGCCGAAAGCGTTCGACAAAGGCGGGGTCGTTGGCGTGATTGTCGAAAATCACCTTCAGAGCGACTTCGCGCGCCATTTTCGTGTGGCGAGCCCGGTAAACAACGGCAAAACCGCCGCGACCCACTTCGTCGATGATTTCATAGGGGCCAATGGTTTGGGGTGGTGGCATGGATTGCCTCTCCGTTTGGCAAGACCAAACAAACTACCTTCGTGGCCGGAAGTTGGGGATTGTCGGAGCTATCAATGAAATCGCCAACTTTGCCCCAGAAAATGGTCAACTACGAACAGCCAATCAGGAATGGCTGCTGAGAACACGCACTAGTTCAGTATATCATAAGATATAAGGCACTAGCAACCAGAAATGAAAATAATGGATATCCCTGCTTGTTGCTAAGGATAAGAATTGCATGAGTTCTCTGTTTTAGAGAGCAGCAATTGACGATTAGAAATTAAATAGCCTAACTTACTTACCAATTACCATTTGGCAATCTTTAATACCGACTGATTGCCCGGCGCTAAATTTGGCCGGGCAACTTCACATTTGGGAGAGGATATGATATCTTAAGGTTGTAGCACCGTTATGTTATTCCATTGAGCGTAAAGAAAGGAATTAGACCATGACTATCTATTATAAGCTGCAACCGTGTTCCTTGCCCGGTGGCCATAAAAAGTTTCGGGCCCGCGTGAAATATAACGGGGTCTATACGATGGAGGACATCCTCGAATTACTGGATTATCATAGCGCCGGTGTGAGCCGGGCGACGCTGCTGGCGGTGTTTGAAGAGATACACCTGCTGCTGGAGCGCATGTTGCTGGAAGGCTACAAGATCGAGACGCCCCTGGGGACCTATGGTTTGAAGATAAAAGGGTACTTTCCCGGTGGAGAGGCGCGATTTACCGACGACAATACCCTTGAAATCATCATTGTGCCAACCGAACGGCTGACCAAGGCCGTGACTCTCAAGGCTAAAATTCGCAAAAAGCCGTCAACCGTACCGGAACCGAGCTTGCACAGCTACACCAACCTGGCCCAGCCCGACAGCGAGAACATCCTCACGCCCGGCCGCATGGCCCAAGTGAGCGGTTACGACCTTAAATTTGATAGGAATGACCCGCAACAAGGGATCTTCTTGCGGCCCGTTAAAAACGGCAACCGGTCTGTCGCGGCTGGCCCCAGCGTGCGCATCGAGCACATGGGCTTAATTACCGGCCGCAAACTCATCTTTCAAGCGCCCGCCGACCTGCCGGTGGGCATGTATGTGCTAGAGGTGAAAGCCATGTTCGGCAAAG
>JAGRCC010000976.1:0-493 GCA_020433785.1 Anaerolineae bacterium | reverse complement strand
AGACCTGCTGATTGTGCCCTAGTTTCAGACTAGAACCTGACTTCTTATAGCCTAGAACCCGCTTTACTATAGTCTACAATTTCATCTTTTCTAGCCTACAATCAATCGGATTATAGGCTAGAACCCCTCATATTACAGCCTACAATCGCCGGATACCTGCCCCTGGAAATTCAACGACTGCCCCTGGTACGGCCGCCTCTGCGGCTGAAAATAAATTGCGTTGGGCTTGGAAATGGGGGCGAGCTAAGGGAAATGAACCCTCACTCCCAACCCCGCTCCCCGAGGGCGAGGGGAGTCGCGTCGGCAACGGGGTGAGGGGGTTGCTCCAGACTGCTTTGTTACCATAAACCTCACCTGTTTCAATTTGTCAGCAGTGACTCATGTCCGATTATCAGGGCGGTGTAAGGTATGATAGAATTATTGAAATACGGGGGTAGGGGGTAGGGAGTAAGGATTAGGGGAAAAGTAGAAGTAAGGAGTAGGGAGTAAGAAG
>JAGRCC010000975.1 GCA_020433785.1 Anaerolineae bacterium | reverse complement strand
TACGGCATCGGCTATTATTTTGAAAGATAGCCTTTTTTCTCCCCGTTCAAAATAGCATCTCTACCGATAAATGCTCCATTCGGCTATTATCGGCCCTTCTGCTTAACGTTTCAACGCATATAACCTCGATTTGCCCCGGCGCTTCCGGCCTCCTGACCGCCGACCACCAACGATAGACCGTCGAAGTTCAATGTGTACGCCTATGCTTCGGCGGTCGGCAGTCAGCTAGCTGTGGTCTATCGGCCTAACGCCAAATTTGAAGACTTATCTTGGTCAAACTGAAAAGGGTGTCCGTTAGCGAGTCCCAGTTTTAAGAAGCTTTTAAGAAGTTTTTACGAAAGATTCAAGAACTACTTGATACCATTATGAAACGAGAGCAGAGGTTCGTTCGCTAAGCAATGGAAAACGGAGGAAATTTAACAGCCTGAAGAGCCGCCCATTATTGAGACCTAAACCGTTGGTGTAAAAGCCAAACGACTGTCACTTTTTGAAGTTTGCAAGTTCTCTCTCAATTAACGATTATCTGCCAAAAAAGAGCCAATATATTATGACTTACGCAGTTGGGAGTAAGACCTTCCTGAAAGCTGGATCTACAAGCATTTTAGGAATCCATTACCGGTCTTAGCCTCCCGCAAATCCCCCAGGAAGGTGAAGCGCATAGGTCATATATATTGGATAATACCTTAGGAGAAGAGAGGTAGAGGATGCTGATTGTGGATAAACAAAAATATCTCCCCTATGTTCCACTTGATTGCCCGGTCAGTGGCAAGCGGATCTTGGTCAACATTTCTAAATTAGTCCATCTGTCTGATGAAAAAGCCGTGTGGTGGCCGTGTGGTAGCTGTAATAGTTGGCACGTGGTTACTGAACCCTCTAAATACTTTTGGATAATGGCTACCGTGGTTAAATCATAACCTGGTGGAGCCACGACCCACTGATCCATTAAGACACACAAAGAGCACGAAGCCCCCAAATTTTCTTTGTGACTCTTCGTGCCCTTTGTGGATTAATTGCTTTATCTGCCGTTTTACCCTCTCAACTGAGCGCCGACCTCATGTTCCAGCCGCTTGACGATTTTCTGCTGCTGTTTGGCCACGACCTTGTCCGTCAGCGTGGTTTCTTCCGATTGGAAGGTCAGGCTGAAGGCCAGGCTCTTCTTGCCCGCGCCGATTTGCTCGCCACGGAAGACGTCGAACAGGCTGGCCTCGGTTAGCAGCGGCCGGCCGGTTTGCATGATCAGCTGGTGAACCTGATCGGCCGGCACGGTCTCGTCGACGACCAGGGCGATGTCTTGTTGCACCGGCGGGAAGCGCGGGACGCTGCGCACGGCGTACAGATCGGGCACTTGGACCAGTAGAGCGTCTAAATCGAAATCGGTGGCCAGGACGGGCTGGTCTTCTTCAATTTGAATGTCATACGCCTCGACCACGTACGGGTGCAGTTGGCCCAGCAGCCCGACGGATTGGCCGTTGACGACCAGCTCGGCCACGCGGCCCGGATAGAAGGCGTGATGCTGGGCCGGTTTGAAAGCGACCTGATCGAGATGCAGCCCATCCAGCAGCGATTCGACGATCCCCTTTAAATCGAAGAAATCCATCAGCTCGGCGTCGGTCGGCAGCCAGCTCATCTCGCTGCGCGGGCCGGTCATGGCGATGACCAGCCGCCGTTTTTCATCGGGTAGGATAGCCGCTTCGCCGACGCCATTGGGATTGGGTAAATAAACATGACCCACCTCAAAGAGTTCCACATGAGCGTGACGTTTGCTATTTTCGGCCACAATCTCCAGCACGCTGTTGAGTACGCTGTGGCGCATCACCGACCGCTC
>JAGRCC010000974.1 GCA_020433785.1 Anaerolineae bacterium | reverse complement strand
TTCACGTTGGCGGCGCGCGAACTGCCTTATTCAACTATCTGTTTGCCCGCCATCACGGCGGGAAATTTATTCTCCGTATCGAAGACACCGATCAGAAGCGCTACAATCCCGAAGCCGTAAATTGGCTCTTAAATGGGCTGCGCTATTTGGGTCTGAATTGGGATGAAGGCCCCGAAGTTGGCGGCGACTACGGTCCATATGTCCAGACCGAGCGACTGTCCATTTACCGCCACCACTGCCAACAACTGCTCGATAACGGGCTGGCTTACCGCTGCTTTGCCACCCCCGAGGAACTGGAAGAAATGCGCCGCGAACGCAAACCGAAAGGGCTGCCCACCTATGACCGGCGCTATCGAGATTATGACCCTGATCAGGCCCTAGCCAGAGCTGACAGCGGTGAAAGCCACGTTGTCCGCATTAAACTACCTCTCGAGGGCAGTATTACAGTGCATGATGCGATCCGGGGCGATATTACCTTTCAAAATGAAAAACTCGAAGATGTGGTCATCGTCAAGTCCGACGGTATTCCCACCTACCACATGGCCAACGTCATCGACGACCATCTGATGGCCATCAGCCACATTATGCGCGGCGATGAGTGGGTCAGCAGTATGCCGCTGCACATTCATTTATATAACGCCTTTAGCTGGGAACCGCCGATAATGGCCCATCTGCCGGTCATCCTTAACCCCACCGGCCGAGGTAAAATGAGCAAGCGCGAGTCGCGCGCGCCGGACGGGCGCGTCCTACCGGTCTTTGTCCGGACTTTTGAGGAACTGGGCTACCTGTCCGATGCGATGGTTAACTACATGGCGCTGGTCGGCTGGAGTTACGATGACAAAACCGAGCTTATGGACCGTGAGGAACTGATCGACCGTTTCAGCCTGGATCGGGTCAACGCCTCGCCCGCTTCGTGGAATTACGAGAAGCTTGATTACTTCAACGGCGTCTATCTGCGGGCGCTCACCCCTCTGGCCTTGACGGAACTGGTTATGCCGTATTTGGAAAAAGCCGGCATCAAGGCCGATAAAGCCACGATGATGCAAATTGCCCCGCTCATTCAGGAGCGACTCAATGTGTTGAGCGATGTTAGCAACTGGGTTGACTTTTTCTTTGTCGATGACCTGCCCCCCTACGATCTCGACCTGCTTGTGCCTAAAAAGATGAGTTTGGCCGACATCCAGCCTATTCTCGTTGCTGCCCGCGACACCCTAGCCCAAACCGACTTCAATCACGATGCTATCGACGCAGCCCTGCGCCAGAGCGTTGAAACTCTGGGCATCAAAGCCGGGCAAATGTTCCAACCGATCCGCATTGCTGTCTGCGGCAAACTGGTCGCTCCCCCTTTATTTAATACGCTGGAAATTTTGGGCCGCGAAACCGTGCTAAAACGGCTCGACCAGGCCATCAGCCGGCTCGAACCAAATCAATAGACTGCCGGCCGCCGCTCACCGATGGCTGAAGGTTTCTATACCAAGTGACCTCCCGCAGTCATCGGTCGGCCAGCGGCGGTCGTTTCATGATATAATATAGTTGAAGAAAGGACACTATTATGGCGGCAACACCATCTACGATGTTACCACTAGGGACCAGCGCTCCCTTGTTTACCCTGCCCGACACGGTCAGCGGAGATATGATTAGTTTGGCCGACGTCAAGTCCGATAAGGCCAATGTCGTTATGTTTATTTGTAACCACTGCCCCTACGTCAAGCACATTAACAGCCAACTGGTGCAACTGGCTCAGGATTACCTACCGAAAGGTGTGTCCATTCTGGCCATTAACTCCAACGACATCGTTAGCCATCCCGGCGACGCGCCGGATAAGATGAAGGAAGTAGCCGAATCGCTCGGTTATCCCTTCCCTTATCTCTTCGATGAAACGCAGGAGATAGCCAGAGCCTATCAGGCGGCTTGTACCCCTGATCTTTTTCTCTTTGATGGGGATTTGCAATTGGTCTATCGCGGCCAGTTCGATGCCTCCCGTCCCGGCAATAACGTGCCCGTCACGGGCCAAGATTTGCGGGCTGCCCTCGATGCGGTCCTAAGCGACGAGCAGCCCGATTCTACGCAGATCCCCAGTATGGGCTGCAATATTAAATGGAAATAGGGAGATGAAGGAATGATCAACGACCAAACCCCACCGCCCAACTTTATCAGAAAGATCATTGAAGACGATATCGAGTCCGGCAAATACAATGGCCGGGTGCATACTCGTTTCCCACCGGAGCCAAACGGCTATCTGCACATCGGCCACGCCAAATCGAT
>JAGRCC010000973.1 GCA_020433785.1 Anaerolineae bacterium | reverse complement strand
GAAAAATGGAACGATTGGCGCTGGCAGTTGAGTCATCGGCTCAATACTGTTGAGGATTTTGAGCGGGTTATCCGGCTAACGCCCAATGAAAGAAAGGGCTTGTCTGCTCCTGGCCTATTCCGGGTAGATGTAACCCCCTATTTCGCTAGCCTGATCGATCCGGATGATCCCAATTGCCCGATCCGCCGGCAGGTAATTCCGACAGGAGAAGAACTCATCCCCTTCGAGGCGGAAATGGCCGATCCCTTGGCCGAGGATGAGCACTCACCTGTGCCCGGCGTAGTCCATCGCTACCCGGATCGGGCCGGCCTGATGGTCACCACCCAGTGCGCCAGTTACTGCCGTTTCTGCACCCGCAGCCGGGTCGTAGGCGATCCTTTTTTAAATTTTGGGCGAGATGATTTTGAACGGGGCCTAGCCTACATCGCCGCCACACCTCAAATTCGCGATGTTTTGCTGACCGGCGGCGATGCCTTAGTTTTAGCCCCCCGCGTTTTGGAAGATTTATTGCAGCGCGTTCGCGCCATTCCCCATGTCGAAGTCATTCGGATGAGCACCCGCGTGCCCATCTTTCTGCCCCAACGCATCAATGAAGAATTGACCTCGGTCATCCAAAAATACCACCCCTTGTGGATGAACATCAACGTCAATCATCCTCGGGAAATCACACCCGAAGCCGAAACGGCACTGGCTCGATTGGCGAATGCCGGGGTGCCGCTGGGCAGCCAGTCGGTCCTGATGGCCGGCATTAACGACTGCCCCAACATTATTATGGCCTTGATGCACAAGCTAGTTAAAAACCGTGTTCGACCCTATTACCTGTATCAATGTGATCTGGTACAGGGTGCCGGACACTTCCGCACTCCCGTGGCCAAAGGCATTGAAGTGATGGAGGCACTGCGAGGCCATACCTCCGGTTATGCCGTACCCACGTTTGTAATCGATGCACCCAAGGGGGGCGGCAAGGTGCCGCTGATGCCCAACTACGTCCTTAGCATGTCCGACAGCCGGGTGGTTATCCGCAATTTTGAAGGCTTTATTAGCACCTATGTGCAGCCGCAGCATTATGAAACCCACGATCCATCAAACTGCGCCTACTGCCAGTCTCAAGCCAACGGCGCCGGTAAAGCTGGCGTTGCCGGTCTATTGGCCGGGCAGGATCTCATCATCAAGCCGGAAGGCTGGCATGAATCAAACCAAAGAAACAAAATCGAATAGATCATTAGGACGATGCCTGCGGTAATAGCGCCTGTTCAGGTAACTCGGCGCTTAATCAGTGACATCTATTCTGCTCAATGGAGCCGGCAATAACCTACAGCCTGGTGGCTTCCCTCTGTAAGCAGGCCACCAGGCTGTTCCAACGAGGGAAAATCGCTTGATCGCGTCAGCTTCGAGTAATGGGGGGGGTCGCACGAATTAAGCTTGAAATTTTAAGCGCCGTTGGTACGGGCTAAATGAGGTACATCCACAATCACCCGGGTGCCTTGCCCCGGCCGCGACTCGACGCGGCAGCGGCCGTTGATCATCTCAGCCCGCTCGGCCATAGTCAGGAGGCCCCAATGGGCGTTCTGCCGATCATTCCGGAGCGCGATGGGGGAAAAGCCTTGGCCATTGTCGATCACGATGAGACGTAGTTCTTGATCGTTCGATTCGAACCGGACAGTGGCATGGGTTGCATCAGCGTGCTTGGCCACATTGGTTAAAGCTTCCTGTACAATTCGGAAAAGAGTGCGCTCCAGTAAGGCGGCCGGACGGGTACCTGAAGTTTCGCCCTCAATCGTAACGGGGACGCCGCTCCAATCAGTAAATTGCTCGATAAACCAGGCCAACGCGTCCAGCAGACCGGCTTCATCCAGCAGCGGTGGGCTGAGTTCGGTCATCACGTGGCGAATATGGTGTGTGGCGATCTCAACCAGTTCGATCGCCTGGATCAGACGAGGTTGAACCAATTCGATTGAACCTCGGGAAACCTGGGTTTGAATATAACCCAAATTGAGATTAACCGCCGTCAGGATTTGGCCCACCTGGTCTTGCAGTTCACGGGCTAACTGCTGCCGCTCCGTTTCCTGAACCTCCTCCAAACGGGCCGAGAGCGCCCGCAGTTGCCGGTGTTGCTGTGCCACGGCCGTCAGCAAATCAAGGCGTTGGTGTTCTATTTTAGTAATCTCAACAATTTTATCCTCCAAAGCCTGGTTGGCAACCTGCAACTCCATCGTCCGTTCGGCCACGCGCTGTTCCAGCGTTTCGTTCAACTGCTGCAAGCGAACTTCCGCGTGCGTACGCTCAACAATCTCCTCCTCAAGCTGCCGGTTCTGGTTTTGCAGTTGAACCATCAAATCACGAACTTGATACTGCCGGCGTCGCGCCCGGAGCGAGGTTTGGGCTACAGTTACCAGAGCCGGTATAGAGACCGGCCGATTGAGCACGGTGACATTGACGTTGATGGGCCAGCTATCGGGGCTAGGCAGATTTTTAAGTAACGGCTCCCCCTCACTATTGAGCAGAATCAGTGGCAGTTCTGACCAAGAAGGTTGGCTTTCCAGGGCTTGAGCCAACGTGGCTAGATCAGTTGGGGCAAGCGCCTCTTTCGTCAATAGTAGCGCTCCGATACCGCCAGCTAATTTTGTCAGAAGATCGGTGAAATCAACACAAATCGTACATCTCAATCCGGCCCGAGTGAGGACATCTTTAGTCAATGGTCCATCCCGGTCAATAGGGGCCAAAATCAAAATCTGTTCGTCCACCTCACGCTGATTGGTCATGAGTAGACTCCTCTTCGCGATTGGAAGCCGATATATGTGTAATTGTGAGGAAATACACCAAGAAGAATTTTGTCGAGACCGGTGATGCCGGTGAACCCTTTATCTCGATTAGCCGCTGAAGGGATGCTCATGCTTTTTCCTTCCTTACTAATGCAGACTCTTAGGCACTGTCCTAGTACAAAGGTATGGTGTTAGTATACCATGCCTACTAAGGCTTATGACCATCATTTCAGACAAAGTCGAGAATTTGTCAAACTTTCCCCACACCAACCAGGTGGCCGTCACTGGGTCAAAACGCCTATCTGATCGATAAAACCAACAGTTTTGCCCTTCGAAACTGGCCGCCATCTTTCAGGTCTTGTGTTCGCAGAGGAAACTGGGTTGCATAGGTCATTTTGCTTCCCCGCGGTGCTCAAGCGTACAATCTTTGTCGCCATATTCGATTTCTATAGTCAAATGTTCCAAATTGAGATCGTTTACCGTTGCTTTACTCGTGGCCTTAACGCGCATAACTTCCTCGCGCGAGGTGCGTTCATCCACCACTAAATGGGTTGATAACACGTTGTGTTCGCCATCGAGAGACCAGAGGTGGGTATGATGGCTCGATTTCACACCCGGCACGGCTTCAAGTTTTTGGACAATGGCGTCGAGATCAATACTGGTCGGTGTCGCTTGCAAAAATAGTTCGACCGTTTTCTTTAATTTGCTGATGACGTTGTACAACACATAGAGGGTAATTAAGATCGAGAGAATCGGATCGAGCACATGGATATCGACGAAAACCAAGGTTAGCCCTACGACCAAAACAACCACCCAGCCCAAAACATCTTCTAACAGATGACAGGCAACCACTTGGGCATTCATAGTTTGGTCGTTTTTCAACCTTAGCGCGGCGACGCCATTGACCGCAATCCCAACCAGAGCAAAGACGATCATCCCCGGCGCGCTGGAATGCTCAGGATTGAGTAAGCGCGGTATAGCTTCGGATAAGATGTACAACGAGCCAACAATTAGCACTACCGCATTAATAAACGCACCCAACAGCGAGAAGCGCCGATACCCATACGAATACCGCTTCGTTTGTCCCTTTTCTGAATAGCCGGCCAAGTACCAGGCCATACCCAACGGCGGCGTAGGCGCTGAAGGCTGAAGTGGCCTGACGCGGGGTTAACATCACCAATGAGGGCTTACTGCGCGTCAGCGGTAACGCCTCCAAAATCGGTTAGCGTACCCCCTCAGACCTCTGGTTCAGCCTCAGTATACAACAGGGTAATCTGCGTGCCCTGATCCAACCGGCTGTCAATTTCCAAATGACCATCGATCCCGTCCATCCGCTCCCGCATAATTTTCAAGCCGAAGCTGCCTTCTTTGGTGATGCTCCGGTCAAAGCCACGGCCCGAGTCCTCTATTGTGATCCGGATCTGCGCTCCTTCGCGACTGATATGAATTAAGGCTTGCTCCACTTGGGCGTGCTTCCGAACATTCATCAGGGCTTCCTGAATGGTGCGGATCAGCGCCATGCTAACTTCCGGGGGAAAGTCTAATTGGGTCTCATCCGTTTCTAGCCGAAGCTGAATATCGAGCCGGTAAAACCGTTTATACTTATCAATGTATTGGCGCAGTGTATCCAGAAACTTTACCTCAGAGGATGACGTCGTACGCAGGTTAAAAATCTCCCCACGAATATCGGTATAGGCTTCACCAATCGCTTGTTTCAATTCATTTAGCGTCTCTTCAGCATTATCAAGTTGGTTTGAGGCGAATGAAGTATGGAGCTGGCTAACCTTGATGTTCAGGTAACCCAGCACCTGGGCCACATTATCGTGTAGGTCCTTAGCCAGCCGCTGTCGTTCGCGCATTTCGGCCAGTAGGGCCACAGACTCCTGGGCAGCTTCCGCTTTGGCCCGGGCCATCTGCTCAGCCTCGTACAGGCGGGCGCGTTCCAACGCCTGGGCGCATTG
>JAGRCC010000972.1 GCA_020433785.1 Anaerolineae bacterium | reverse complement strand
TATCAAAGGCCGCTTCGAACAGGGATAGATCGGACAGCGGGACTTGGGATCGAGCGTAGACTTGCTGCAAGATGGTGTAGGCGGCGGTTAACTCCGAACGGTCGGTGATCCGGTGCACCTGGGTGCCTTTGTTGCGCGATGTTCGGATGTGCTGCCGGCACTTTTTCTTGACGTTTTGCCAGAGCTGATCTTCAGCTTGGGTTAAATCGATCAAGAAATTGAGATGATCCTCAAATATAAACTTTTTTTCGTTTAAAAAGGTTTGCTGCGTACTCAAGTCGGACATGTTGCGAAGTTCGGTAAAGAGCGCGCTGTTTTTGGTTTCGTTTTGGTAAGTCTCCAGTAGTAGGCTCAGCGCTTGACGGCCGGGTGGCGTGGGACTGACCAGAATGCTGCCGTAAACCACCGCTCGAGTGGTAAATCGGCGCAGCAGGCCATCCATCAAGGTGATATTGACCGGCAGCAGCAGGGCCAACGGTTGGTTGCTGCTGTCGACCACGGCCCATAAGGTCGGATCATAGCCGGCGGTGGTTTCAAACACCCGAAACATGTCGGGGGTGTGGTAGATGTTGGCGTCCGGGTGTTCATCCACAAAACGACGCCAATCGGCTTCTGCTAAAGTTCGGACTACTTTGAGGGTCATTAACTATCTCCCAATAAATCTTAAGCCATATTCCCATAAGGTTAAAGCATCGATATCACCCGTCAGCGTGAGCGCCGCTTTAGCGCCGTGCGGCCAGCGGCCCAAGCGGATCAGTGGCCGGTCGGTTTGCTCAAGTTGGTTGAGGATCGATAATTGTTGGCTGGCGGTAAATTCGGTCAGATCAAAGTAAAACGCGTATTGAGATCCATCGTCGCTGACGTCTACAATGAATCCTTGCTGGCGCAGAAAATCGGCCAGGGCGGGCGCGCAGCGAGGCGACAGGCCAATAATGGGCCGGATCGGACAGCTAAAAGTAACCGAGCGGTTTTCAACCAGTTGGTAGCCGTCGCTCCAAGCTGTCGTTGGCCCATCGATGCTCAGGTTGCGGGCTAGCAGCGTCGCGCCCTCCAGCGGTTGGATCGTGAGCTGGTATTTTTCGTCCTCGATTGGCGTCAACTCTGCGCCCACTTTAGCCCGAGCTTGCCACCAGGCCGCCAGCTCATCCATGCGCGTGATCCAGACGACCGGAGTAAGTGATCGGGCCGCGGCTAAAACGGCATTCAAGCCTTCCCGACAGCCGGCGGTACGTTCGGGATGAAGCTGCAAAGTAAACAACTCCCCGCGATCATACGTTTGCGATAAAATACGCTGCCAACTTTTGGCGACCAAGCCGTTGCCTTCACTTTCTAACCGGTCGATTAGAATCTCATCATCCGGCAGCGATACCGGGATTTCGACCAAGTTACCGCGAAATTCAGGCAGAACCGGTCGTTTTTCGGCCAGCCAGGGTTCGTAAAATTCAAGGGCGCGGGCGAAATTATTTTTAGTGGTCGGGGTAAAGTCATCGCTATCGAGCACATCCCACATCACCGGCTGGTTGCTCACATACGAAAACCCGGCGGCTTCAATTGCCTTGTACAGGTCTTCCCCCCGGCGCAGGTAGGGCGAGCGGAAACCGGTGGGTTTAATGCCGATATGGCTGAATATCTGCCGGGCGCGGCGTAAATGAATAAATTGCTGGTCAGGCGGCAGGTGAGCGTAATCGATGTGGGTTAGGCCGTGGACCAGAAATTCGATATTCTGGTTTAGATATTTGGCGATCACGTGGCTGTTACGATTGAGCACAACGGTGGTAATGGGAAAACTGGCTCCACAATTGAATTGTTTGAGCGATTGGGCAAATAAGTTAAGCGCCTCGTCAATTTTGGTGGGGGTCAGCCCGTAGCGACCGGTAATGGCTTTAGCTCGTTTAAGCAGGGCAAACGGCCCTTTGGCTTTAGCCGCAAAAAGGATAGACTCTGTTTTCATGGTAAGCTAATGTCCAGTGTTAATTTGATACTTGCGTAATTTCTCAATAAGTAGACTTCTTCTTAGTTGGCTGATTTTTGCGCCAAAAAGACAATCCATGGACTAAAGGCCGCGCATCGCCGCAACCCCAGGTTTTTTTCTAACTGCGTGGCCGAGGGTACCAAGGACGAGTTGCTGTGGCGAGAAAAAGGAAACCAGCAAATCCCTTCTTCATACAATATTTTAAATCCCTGACGGCGTAATCTGGCTCTCCAGTTGGGATAACGGACGTTGTAGGTGGTCGTTTGGCCTTTTAACTTGGCTGCCAAAGCGTGATAATAGCCCCGGATCGATAATAAGTTTGGAAAAACCCCCACGATGACTCCATTCGGTTGCAGCACCCGGTCCGCTTCGGTGATAAACCAGTGACTCTGAATCACAAATGGAACTTCAATACATTGAATTAAGCCCAGGCTGTTGGGGCTACAGGGTAATTGGATGTCATTAACATCGACCAGAAGACAGACCGCTTCCGGCAGCCGACGTCGGCACCGGGCCACAGCTTGAGGTCTGATATCGGTACAAATTAATTGCCAGCCCATGTTCCCTATTATTTGGGCTAACTCTCCGCCATCGCAGCCAATATCAAGCGCTGTGGATGGCTTAATATTTAAATGTTTCGTCTTTTTAATAACCCTTGTTTCAACCTCCCGAATGTAGCTGCCCCATGTTGCCTTAGCGCGCTTTTCCCAAAAAGTTTCTGCTGAATCCAAAGTACGCGCATGTCCCAAAACGTGCCTCCCTTCTTTTCAGACAATTAATTTTGTCTAGCTCAAGGCGCCGGAGGTTAAAATGAGTAATGTGTTGGCCTTTGTCCTCTCCTTAATAATCCGGCAGCATCGAGATCTATTTAATTGTATTGGAGAAACGGGTCGGTCCTAAGGGTTGTCACCTCGTAAATCGATTGTGTCAGACAATCAGCGATGGGTCTTTCTATTTTTATTTGTGGGGTTTATCTCCTTTGATAAAACAAGGAACTAGATTAACCGCTCAATAAATTGATCGACGACCGTGTGAATATAGCAATCAGGCTTGTCATAAGGTTGCAGTTGGGTTCTGGCTTGCTCGATGGCTTCCGGCAATGTTTGTAAATTCTGGCACCAGACGAGATTCTTGGCCTGTGAGAGGGCGATGAGAATTTCTTGCTGGTGTCTTTCCGGGTGCGTCATATCCTCCACTGCGACCAACGGGCGCGGAAACTGTAAGACTTCGGTGGTAATGCCTACGCCGCCATGAGAAATTACGACAGAAGCCTGTTCGTAATAGGAGGTGAGCGAAGGCGCAAAGCGGAAATAGTCGCAATTTTTAGGCTCGTAGCTGCCGGTGCCGATCTGCATGACCACTTTTTCGGGCCAATTCACACATAACTCATCGACGGCTTTGATCAGTGTATCAAAACTGGTGGTTCCAACGGCGACAAAAATCATGCTAACCTACCGGCATAAATAGTTTTGACATACTTTTCTTTGAGGGGCTGCCATTGTACAAAAAAGAGATGAGCCACGTAATACATAATTTTACCCGTCATCGACAGGGTATAGACTCGGCAGCTATTTTCTAAGTAAATGACTTTGACTCCCAGCAAACGACTCAAGATTGAAACGGGCACACCAATGCCGGCCCCGCCGTTGAGCAGCACCTTGGGCCGAACTTTCAGCAGCACCCAGCCTTCTTGCAACGCGCATAACAGCGAAGTCAAAACATCTTTCGGAAAATTGTG